>CAIWVT010000029.1 GCA_903916135.1 uncultured bacterium | reverse complement strand
TGTTTCGCGAGATGGGATTTAATGCCTTGGCTGTTGACTATCGTGGATACGGCATCAGCACGGGCGAAATCAAAAAAGAAGAAGATATTTATGAAGATGCGCGTGCCGCGTATGAATTTCTTATCAGGAACAATGGCGTAAACGAAGAGAAGATAATCATTTGGGGATGGTCTTTGGGCGGTGCCGTAGCAGTAAATTTGGCACAAAACAAAAAATGTCACGCCTTGGTGATGGAATCCACTTTTTTTAATTTAGAAGAAGTGGCGAAAAAAACATTTTGGTTTCTCCCGAACAAACTTTTATTAAGATACCATTTTATGTCTTCCGAAAAGCTTGCGAATATAAAGGTACCGATATTATTTCTGCATAGCAAACAAGACGAAACGCTACAGTATAGTAATGGTATAAAACTTTTCGAAAAGTTCACCGGAAAGAAAAAATTTATTGAGACCATCGGCGATCACAATCATGGTATTTTCGATTCACAAGAAAAATTTATTCCCGAAGCACTACCATTTTTGATGAATGAAACGCAGAAATAGTATCTTTGCAAAAATTTTTGAAATGAAACCGTATAAGATATTTTTAGTGATAGCTTCACTAAGCATGATCATAGCCTGTGGTTCTAACAAGCAACAGGAAGAAAAACAAAAGCGTATAGATGAGTCCCTGATGGATATTCAGCGCAACAATGCTCTCAATAATGCCGATAAATTCCTCCAACAGGATTCAATTTCTCCCGCCGACACTACCCCAAAACAAAAAAAATAAGTCCAAAAAATAACCGCAATTTGCATTCACTTTATTTAGAATCGGAATATTTTGCTGACATAAGTCAAAAATTTTCCACATTTTTGTCATTACATTCTAAATAAATTTGTAAATTCGCCGCGATTTAAAAATCATTTTATTTACAAATCATATTATCAGCAATTTAATATAATTGACATGGAAAAGAAATTAAAATTTGTTACTTGTGACGGAAATTATGCAGCCGCCTACATTGCGTATATGTTTACGGAGGTAGCATGCATTTATCCTATCACGCCCTCATCCAATATGGCAGAAAATATTGATGAATGGGCAGCCGCCGGAAAAAAAAATATCTTTGGCGAAACAGTTACTTTATCTGAAATGCAATCGGAAGCCGGTGCTGCCGGAGCCTTGCATGGAGCACTGCAAGCCGGTACGTTGGCAGCAACCTACACCGCTTCGCAAGGATTATTATTGATGATCCCTAATATGTATAAAATTTCGGGTGAACTATTGCCAGGGGTATTGCATGTTTCTGCTAGAAGTTTGGCAGCGCAAGCATTATCAATCTTTGGCGATCACAGCGATGTGATGAGTACACGTCAGACGGGTTTTGCTATGTTGGCAACAGGTAGTGTTCAAGAAATTATGGATATTGCCGCCGTGGCTCATTTGGTATCCTTGAAATCGCGAGTACCCTTCTTGCACTTTTTTGATGGATTCCGCACTTCTCATGAAATTCAGAAGGTAGAAGCTCCTGCTATGGATGATTTGGCGAAACTTCTCGACAGAAAAGCCTTGCAAGAATTCCGTGAAAGAGCTTTAAATCCTGAGCATCCCGTAACCCGTGGAACAGCTCAAAATCCTGACATCTATTTCCAATCGCGTGAAGCGGCTAACAAGTTCTACGACGTAGTTCCCGACATGGTTGACGAAAGTATGCAACAACTAAAAGCCATCACCGGTAGAGAATATCATCCTTTTACTTATTATGGTGCTAAAGATGCAGAAAACATCGTCATTGCTATGGGTTCTATCACCGATACGACCAAAGAAGTGGTTGACTATTTAATAGCTAAAGGCGAAAAAGTGGGCTTAATCTCAGTTCATTTGTACCGTCCATTCTCAGCAAAATATTTCTTCAATGTTTGCCCTGAATCTGCAAAAACTATAACAGTGTTAGACCGCACAAAAGAAATCGGTGCCAATGGTGATCCTTTATATTTGGATATAAAAGACCTTTTCTACAATAGACCAAATGCTCCAATAATTGTTGGTGGCAGATATGGACTAAGTTCCAAAGATACTACGCCTGCTATGATGCTTTCAGTATTTGAAAACATGAAACTGAAAGAACCTAAAAATCAATTTACCGTTGGTATTATTGATGATGTCACGTTCAAATCATTACCATTATTACCGGAAATCAGTGTAGCTCCCAAAGGAACGTATGAAGCAAAATTCTACGGAATCGGTGCTGACGGAACAGTGGGTGCTAATAAGAACTCCATTAAAATCATTAGCGATACCACCGATAAATATTGTCAAGCTTATTTTGCCTACGATTCAAAGAAATCCGGGGGTATCACAGTTTCTCACTTGCGTTTTGGTGACAATGCCATTCGTTCTCCTTATTTGGTAAACACTCCCGATTTTGTAGCCTGTCACGTTCCTGCATATTTGGATAAATATGACATGCTTAAAGGTTTGAAAAAAGGCGGCACCTTCTTGCTCAACAGTATTTGGGACGTTGAAGAAACCAAAAAAAGACTTCCCAACCATATAAAGAAATATATGGCTGTGAACAACATTAAGTTCTATATCATTAATGCGACAAAAATAGCAGAAGATATAGGTCTTGGCAACAGAACCAATACGATTACACAAACTTCATTTTTCAAGGTGTCGAATGTTATTCCTTTCGAATTGGCTGTGAAAGAAATGAAGAAAGCCATCGAAAAAACCTATGGAAGAAAAGGTGATGACATCGTGAAGATGAATATTGCTTCTATAGATAAAGGTGCTGATGACGTTATTGATGTTGCTATTCCAAAAGAATGGGCAAATTTATCAGAGGAGGTTGTTACTATTCAAGATAATCGTCCTGATTTTATTAAAAATGTTTTTGACCCCATCAATGCTATGAAAGGTGATGATTTGCCTGTAAGTGCATTTGTTGGCAGAGAAGATGGCACCTTTCCATCGGGCACTACACGTTATGAAAAACGCGGTATTGCTGTGAATGTTCCTGAATGGATGCCTGAAAATTGTATTCAGTGCAATCAATGTGCTTATGTGTGTCCTCATGCTGCTATTCGTCCATTCTTATTGAATGATGAAGAACTTGCTAATGCTCCTGCAGGAACCAAAACCTTGAAAGCAATCGGAAAAGATTTAGTCGGCTATCAATTCAGAATTCAGGTCAGTGCATTGGATTGTACTGGCTGTGGCAATTGTGCTGATGTATGTCCATCCAAAATAAAATCTTTGGAAATGAAGCCTCTTGACTCTCAAGTTGCCGAAATCGAACGCTACAATTATATGGATGAAAAAGTAGGTTATAAAACTGAAAACATTGATATCTTCAAAACGTTTAAGAATAGTCAATTTTCTCAACCTTTGTTTGAGTTCTCGGGTGCTTGTGCAGGTTGCGGCGAAACTCCTTATATTAAACTCATCACACAACTTTATGGTGATAGAATGATAGTGGCAAATGCAACAGGATGTTCTTCCATTTATGGCGGTTCGGCTCCTGCAACTCCTTACACTGCTAATAAATGCGGAAAAGGTGTGGCTTGGGCTAACTCATTATTTGAAGACAATGCTGAGTACGGATACGGTATCGGAATTGGTGTAAACAAAATGCGTCAACGGATTGAACGCTTGATGAAGGAAGGTTTAAAAGCTGATTTGTCAAATGAAATGAAAGATGCTTTCAAATTATGGCTCGATGGTATGCATAATGCTGAGAAATCAAAAGTAGCGTCTGAAGCAGTTCTTTTGCATATTTCTTCAAGCTCAAATCCAATTGTAAAAGAGATTTTGGATTTGAAACAATATCTGATTAAGAAATCTATTTGGGTATTTGGTGGTGATGGTTGGGCGTATGATATTGGATATGGCGGATTAGATCATGTGTTGGCTTCGGGTAGTGATGTAAACGTGTTGGTTTTAGACACAGAAGTATATTCAAACACAGGAGGTCAAGCATCCAAATCAACACCTATTGCTGCTGTAGCTAAATTTGCTGCTTCAGGCAAACGGATACGTAAGAAAGATTTGGGTATGATGGCAATGTCTTATGGTTATGTTTACGTGGCTCAGGTGGCTATGGGAGCTAATTATGGGCAATATTTCAGAGCTTTGAAAGAAGCAGAAGCTTATCCTGGACCTTCTCTAATTATTGCTTATTCTCCATGTATCAATCATGGTTTGAGAGCCGGTATGGGACAAACGCAAGAAGAATCTAAACGTGCAGTTGATGCAGGTTATTGGTCCTTGTTCCGTTACAATCCATTGTTAGAAGCTGAAGGAAAGAATCCTTTTATTCTTGATACTAAAGAACCCAAATGGGATGAATTCCAAGGCTTCTTGAACAGCGAAGTGCGCTATACATCATTGAAAAGAGCCTTCCCGAAAGAAGCTGTTGAGCTTTTCAAAGCTGCTGAAGAAAATGCTCGTTGGAGATTTAAGAGTTATGTGCGTATGTCGGAAATGGATTTTTCGAAATAATCAATTACAGAGAAAATATTATCCAATTAATTTATTTATAAATACTTTTTAAAGAAAAAATATATGGCAAATCTCGGTGTAAAGTTTATGGGTTTGGACTTGAAGAACCCAATCATTGTCGGTGCCAGCAATCTGGTAACAGATATAAAGAATTTAAAGAAAATTGAAGATGCAGGAGCAGCGGCTATAGTATATAAGTCGCTGTTTGAAGAGCAAATTCAATTAGAAGAACTTGAATTAGATCAGGATATGATGGAATATTCGGAACGGAATGCAGAAATGCAATCTTTGTTTCCTGATATGAAACATGCCGGTCCGGTTGAGTTTTTGATGAACTTGGAAGAAGCATGCAAAAGTGTTTCTATTCCTATGATTGCAAGTTTGAATGCTGTGTATGAAGATACATGGATTGAATATGCAGAAAAAATAGAACAAACGGGTGTTGCTGGGTTAGAGTTAAACTTTTACAGCATCCCAAGCAGTTTTGAGACTTCATCAGCGCAGATTGAGCAAGAGCAAATTGATGTGCTGAAAGCGGTGAAGAAAGCGGTGAAGATTCCAGTTTCGGTGAAATTGAGTCCGTTTTATACCAACACATTGGGTTTTGTCAAGAAAATGGATGAAGCCGGTGCTGATGGTTTTGTTTTGTTCAATAAATTATTTCAACCTGATTTTGATTTGAATAAAGAAGAATTGCATTTTCCGCATTATCTGAGTTATGAAGATGAAAATAGGTTGCCATTGCGCTTCGCTGGACTTTTTTATGGCAATATTCATGCAAATATTTGCTGCAATACCGGGATATTCAACGGAACAGATGTGATTAAAATGATGTTGGCTGGTGGCGATTGCGTTCAAGTGGTAAGTACTTTGTATAAAAACCAAATTGGTCATATCAAAACTATGCTTACAGAAATGAACGATTGGATGGACACAAAGAATTATGCTTCGATAACCGATATCAAAGGCAAATTATCGAAGAAAAACTCTAAAGACCCCTTTGCGTTTAAACGTGCACAGTATGTTGACATCATGATGAAATCAAGTTCTATATTTAAAAAGAATCCTCTTATTTAAGAGAAGAGTTTTTATTGTTATTAGCCTCATACTTCTACAAAGTATGGGGCTTTTTTTTTGGAAAGAAAGGCGATTTTGCTTTATGATACCGATATGGCATTATAATTTGTTTTCCTAAAAAGAGCACGTTTAGATAATATGATAGAAAATTGAAGTAAATAAATATATATATCGCGTTAGCGGATACGCAATAGAAACATTCCGTTATGCAATAGACGTATTCTGATATGCAATAGACATAATCTGATATGCAATAAACATATTCTGATATGCAATAGACATAATCTGATATGCAATAAACATATTCTGGCATGCAATAGACATATTCCGGTATGTCAGCAGATATGCAATAATCGTGGCTGGTATGTGATAAGCGGCAGCGATTATGAGATAGATGCCTGATTGGGGTGAAATGAAGATGGGTAGTAAGTTTTTTTTGCATTTAATACCAAACTTAGTTTTGATTAAAATATAGAAAGCAACGGTATAAAAAAATGCTTTTGTAGATTCATTTTTTGTTTTTTTAATTTGCAATTTATTGCGATTTATTTATCAAAATAAATTAAAATAAAACGTGTTTCGTGAGCATAATTCAAAAATAATGTTTAATTTTACAGATTATTATTCATTCTATTATGAAAACAAGTGAAAAAACCAATCAAGCAACCCCTGAAATCAATAAGGTTTCGAAAACATCCAAAACAAAAATGCCAATTGGATATGCCCCCCTTGGTTTTCCGCTTGTAGGTATAGGTGCTTCGGCTGGCGGACTGGAAGCATTGGAACATTTTTTTCAAAATATGCCTAAAGACACCGGCATGGCATTTGTGGTTATTCAGCATCTCGACCCAAACCATGTAGGCATAATGCCCGAACTGTTGCAACGAATTACTACGATGAAAGTACGTCAAGTAAGCGACCGCATGCAGGTGCTACCAAACCATGTTTATGTGATACCTCCCAACAAAAGCATGTCGGTTTTAAACGGCTGTCTGCATTTGTTTGCGCCCGTTGAAACTCGTGGCTTGCGACTACCGGTTGATTTTTTCTTCCGTTCATTAGCCGACGACCAGCAAGGCAATGGTATCGGCATTATTCTTTCGGGCATGGGCAGCGACGGCAGCTTGGGGCTGAAAGCTATAAAAGAAAAAAACGGAATAGTGATGGTGCAAGACCCCTTAACGGCAAAATTTGATGGCATGCCCCAAAGTGCCATAAATTCTGTAGTTGTTGATATTTTGGCGGCAGCAAACGAATTGCCGTCAAAACTAATTGCATATCTCAAATATAGTCCGGCAACCATTATCGAACCCGAAGTGGATGAAAAAAGCAAAAGCAATCTCGAAAAAATAACAATACTGCTTCGTACACAAACCGGAAACGATTTTTCTTTGTATAAAAAAAACACCATATTTCGTCGTATCGAAAGGCGCATGGGTGTTCATCAAATAGATAAAATTGCCTCTTATGTTCGTTTTTTGCAAGCAAACCCCAAAGAATTAGATATACTTTTTAAAGAGTTGCTGATAGGCGTAACCAGTTTTTTTCGCGATGTTGCCGTTTGGGAAAAACTGAAAGAAAAAATTCTGCCCGATCTGTTTAATGAATTACCCAACGGGCACATTTTGAGGGCATGGGTTACAGCCTGTTCCACAGGCGAAGAAGCGTATTCGTTGGCAATTACTTTTAAAGAAGCATACCAAAAAGTAAGTTATAATAAAAATTTCACCTTCCAGATATTTGCTACCGATATAGATAACGATGCCATCGAAAAAGCCCGTAAAGGTTTTTTCAGTGCAAATAGAGTTGCCGATGTTACCCCTGAACGCATTAGTCAATATTTCACAAAAGAAGGTGATGGGTTCCGAATAAATAATGCCATACGCGAAATGGTGGTCTTTGCTCCGCAGAATGTCATTAAAGATCCTCCATTCACCAAATTAGACCTGCTTTTATGTCGCAATTTATTGATATACATGGAACCTGAATTGCAGAAAAAACTAATGACTTTGTTTCACTACAGTCTCAATACAGGTGGCATTATGCTATTGGGCAACGCCGAAAATGACAATTCAAAAAATATGCAGTTTGCGCCCCTCGACCCCAAATTAAAATTCTACAAACGCTCTGCAATTCCTATACCCGCTGACCTCATAGATTTTCCAAGTTCTTTTTCGCGTCAAAATAGACAAATTGCTGAAGATAAAAAACAGCTTAAACCTGTCGAAAACATCCAAACCCTTGCCGACCAATTGTTGCTACAACGCTTTGCCCCTGCCAGCGTGCTGATAAACCCAGAAGGCGACATTCTATATATAACAGGTCGCACGGGTAAATATTTAGAACCTGCCGCCGGAAAAGCAAACATGAACATTTATGCCATGGTGCGCGAAGGGTTGAGTAATCTGCTTCCGGGTGCTATACGCAAAGCTAAACAAAATTACGATCCGCTAATTCTGCATAACATAAAAATAGGAACCAATGGAGGGTCTCAAATAGTAACGGTTACCATTCAACACATTGAAAAGCCAGAAACAATTAAAGGAACTATTATGATAGTTTTTGCCGATGTGAATGTCTCACCAAAACCGGGAAACATCAAATTGAAACAGGGGAAACATAGTGCAACTTCCCGCGAACAAAATTTAGAAATTGATCTGCAACGCTACAGTGAAGAATTGCAAAGCACCCGCGAAGAAATGCAGACCTCGCAGGAAGAATTAAAGTCAACCAACGAAGAACTACAATCGTCAAACGAAGAGCTACAGTCAACCAACGAAGAGCTGACCACATCAAAAGAAGAAATGCAAAGTTTGAATGAAGAACTCCAAACAGTTAATATAGAGATGCAAACCAAGATTTCTGATTATTTGTTGGCAAATAACGACATGAAAAACCTATTGAACAGCACCGATATTGCTACCTTGTTTTTAGATAAAGAATTGAACGTTCGCCGTTTTACTGACCAATTAACAAAGATAATTAAACTGCGTCCGTCTGATATTGGTCGTCCGTTTACCGACCTCGTTACCGATTTGCAATATCCCGAAATTGCCAACGATACCATTGAAGTGTTGCGTACCCTCGTTTTTAGAGAAACTGACATTTCTACCAGCGACCAAAGGTGGTTTACCGTGCGCATAATGCCTTACCGTACATTCGATGATAAAATTGACGGTGTGGTAATCACATTTATTGATATCACCTTTGCCAAAAGATGTGAAGCCGAACAACTCAACGCAAAACACAAAGTAGAAGAAAGCGAAAGAATGTTGCGCGATTCGCAAGCCGTGGCGCATATTGGGTCGTATATAACCAATGTAAATGCTACTGAATTCGACAAAAATACATGGCAAGCATCACCCGAAATTTACAAAATATTCGGAATAGACAAAACCTATCCTCACACAATAGCAGGTTGGGTTGGGTTTATTCATCCCGATTCAAAGGAAGAACTCTTTGCTTATCACAAGCAAGTAGTTGACCAAAGAATCCGCTTCGATCATGAATATAAAATAATCCGTATCAATGATGGAGCCGAACGCTGGGTGCAAGGAATAGGCGAACTCGAATATAATGAAAAAGGAGAACCCGTCAGGTTACTTGGTGCAATCCAGGATATCACTGAGCGCAAGCTGCTCGAAGAAGAATTACAAATAAGTCAAAAAAAATATCTCGAAATTTTTGAACAATCCCCTATTGCAATTGAATTCTTTGACTCTGAGGGACTCTTGATTAATGTAAATAGGGCATGTATGAAATTGTTTGGCGTGGTGAATATTGATGAGATTTCTGGATTTAAAATGTTTGAAGACCCCAACATACCAGAGGATATAAAGGCAAAATTATTGAACAAGGAAAGCGTCAGATTTAAGGCTGAATTTAACTTTGAAGAAGTAAAGAGGTTGAACCTTTATCAAACTAGCTGTTCTGGAATAAAATTTCTCGAATGGTCAATAGCTCCGCTAACGCATGACAACTCGTTGATAGGATATATTGAGCAGATTCAGGACATCACCAACCGTAAGAATTAGTCATTGCCAACAAAGAAGTGGAAATTCAAAACAATAAAATTGAGCCTACCCCCAAAAGTTTGAATCCAAGAAATGCCACAAACCCGCCTGCGCAACACAGTCGGGTTTGTGGCAACATAAGGTCTTTTCGGAGCAGGCTCTAACTTTAAACTCCATTATTCATGGAAAGCGATTCCTGAAATTACTCCTTAGGCGATATGACCAAATCTTCTATATATGCCGTATTTCCTTTGGGCGACCACACATACACCGAAAGACGTTCGTCACCCGAATAGGTTTTTTTGAAATCAAAGACTCTTTCTATTTCAGTCCATTTTTTCAAAGCAATCTTGCTGTTGAGTTGAATGGATTCCCAGAACAAAACACTGTCGAATTTAGACACCGAGCAAACCACAGAGGCTTCGCCAAGTTCTTGAAAATAATATTTTGTTTTAACGGAAACCCCGCTCGCTTTGCCATGATATAATTGCCTTATCTCTGAAGCAAATCCAAAGCTATATTGATTTATTGAATCAACTTTACTCATGATTTTCATCGAGATTTTCTGGTCGGTCATTATCGTATGAAAATTCATATAACGATTCAAATCAGAAAACCGAAAAACTGTTGGGGTTTCATCAATTTTTGTTTTGTTGTCCTCGGAAGGTACACAAGAAACAAGCATTACGCTGAGTGCGCATAAGAATAAGATTTTTTTCATAATTTTGTAGTTTAAATATTTTTGCAAAAGTAAAAATAAAAAGAAACTTTTGTGCTACTTTAATAATAAATTGTAATTTTGGGCAATTATTATACATACTAAAATCAACAACAAAGACACTAACATCACAAAACAACTATGATTAAATTTTTCAGCCTTTCTAAACTTGTAATTCTGTTTATTCTGTTTTCGGTTCTTTTTATGATAAAGAATTATAACTCCATAAATGGTACAAGAGGTGTAATTGATAGTGATGTGGTGCAATATTACGGTTATTTACCGGCAACATTTATCTATCACGATGTTTCGTTGCAGTTCACCAAAACCTATCAAGGGCGGCATAAATTTGAGTTTGTTTCCTCCGTGGCTCCAAACGGTGGATTGGTGATAAAATATACCATGGGCATGTCGTTTATGTATTCGCCCTTTTTCTATGGTGCGCATTGGTATGCCTATTTGTTTGGTTATGACACCGGCGGGTATTCCCTGCCTTATCAGATTGCACTTTTGTTCAGTTCGCTTTTTTATTTTATCATAGGCTTGCATTTCCTTCGAAAAGTTCTTGAAAAATATTTCGACACCTTCATTGTTGCTTTTGTTCTATTACTAATTGTTTTCGGCACCAACTTATTTTATTATGCAACTATTAACGGTGCCATGACGCATGTGTACTCTTTTAGCTTGTTGTGTATATTTATTTTTTACACCATCAAATGGTATGAACGACAGTCCTGGCTAAATTCCTTGATTCTCGGCGTAGTTCTTGGATTGATAACGATAATTCGACCGAACAATATTCTTATGGTATTGATTTTTATGTTTTATGGAATCACATCTTTTAAAGATATTCCTGCTCGATTCCGATTATTTTTAAAGAACTATTATTGGATAGTCTTAATGATATTTTGTGTTGCGGCACTATGTGCGCCTCAGTTTTTCTATTGGAAAATGGTAACAGGCAATTGGTTTTTTTATTCCTATCTCGATGAGCATTTTTTCTTCAACCGACCGCAGTTCATCAATGGATTATTTAGTTTTCGCAAAGGATGGTTTGTCTATACTCCCGTTATGCTGTTTGCAACTATAGGCGTATTTTTATGTTACAAACGTTTAAAATCTTTTTTCATTCCGATACTTCTTTTTTTGGTGATTGATTTGTGGATAATCTTTTCATGGTGGTGTTGGTGGTATGGCGGTTCTTATGGGCAAAGGGCTTTGATAGATATATATGGATTGATGGCAATTGGTCTAGGGGTTTTTCTTGCATATCTCTATAAACAGAAACTGTGGATTCGGTATCCGGTAGTAATACTCTTGCTGCTATTGACTTTCCTAAATATATTTAATTCGATACAATATAAACATGGAGCTTTGCACTTTGATTCGATGACAAAAAAAGCATACTTTTATAACTTCGGACACATGGAGCCTTATGGAAACTATTATGATTTACTTCAAACACCCGATTATGATAATGCATTAAAAGGACTCCCTGAAACAACAAAAACTAATAAATGAAAAAAGTAGCAAAATATATTGATAGCAAATTTAACGCTGCGGCATTTGAAAAACATGCTATTGTCAGCTTTATGATTTGTTTTGTGTTGTTTGAATTGAATATGCTCACTGCGATTTCTCAAATTTGGTATTTGATGTATGTGTATCTGTGTGCAATTCTATTAGGGCTTCATCTTTTGCTTATAATTGCAAAACGGTTATGGATAAAGATTTCTAAAAAACACTAAACTGAAACAATGGTATAAACCCTATACCACCATTACATACTATATTTTATACCATTACTTTCTATATTTTAATCCAAACTCCGTTTGGTATAATGCCGATAGAGTAGCTGTTATAGTTCAATTTTCCTGTCCCGTATATGTAATGTCGGGATTGGACTATTACAGATACCGTATCGGTATTAGTTCAAAATCAATTGGGTATTATGCCTTGTTTACTTCTCTTTACCATTAGTAATGAAAATAATAATACTTTTGCATTTTTATCAAAACTATGATTCAGATTATTAAGTTTCCTTTCGACGATAAGGCTCATCTCGAGCAAGCATTTGCTATTCGTTCCAAAGTATTTGTTGAAGAACAACAAGTGGACCCCACCTTGGAGTACGACGAATATGAAGACATCTCCAATCATTATCTCTTGTTTAGCGATGGAGAGCCTGCGGGTGTTGCGCGTTGGCGTCACACTTCAGGGGGCATCAAACTCGAACGTTTTGCGGTCTTGCCCCACTTTAGAGGCAAAGGTTTGGGCGATGCTTTGGTGAAAAGAGTTTTGGACGATGTAGTGCCTTTTGCCAAGCAGGTCTATCTGCATGCGCAACTCAAAGCTTGCAGTTTATACGGTCGCAATGGTTTTGTTGCGGTGGGCGACATCTTTATCGAAGCCGATATAGAGCATTATAAGATGATCTATCAGCCGAAGCACCCCTAAACAGAAAGGATTATAGCTCCCAATCCTCCCAAGAGTTTGCTTTCAGCACTTTGATGCTCTTGTATCCGATGTCTTTCAGGATGCGTTCTGTTTCTGCGAAGTAGGCATTGATTTGATAGGGCTTGTGTGCGTCCGCGCTGATGGTAAGGGGGATGTTCAACTCATAACATTGCTTCAAAACATCTTGACCGGGATACAACGCATCAAATTTCCCTGTATAGACACCACGCGTGTTCACCTCCACGATGCTGTTGGTCTTTGCTATTTGTTCCACGGTGTGGCGAATCAAGTGTTGATACCACGTATCGCTCTCCCGAAAAAAACGATGTTGGTTGTTCATCTTAATTTTGTCGAAATGCGCGATGATGTCGGGGGCTTGTGTGGCTATCATGTCGTTGAGTTGGTCGAAATAGGTCTCCACACCGAGGCGGATATCATCGTGGAAGATAGTTTTTAAGCCTTCATCATAATTGCTGATGGGTCCGTCAATGAACCAATAGCCGGCGGCAGCGGGATTTTTCACCAAATGAACGGCTCCTACGGTGTAATCCAACTTGTGCGTGCGCTTCAGTACGGAAAAATCTTGTGATACGCCGGGGATGTAGTCTATTTCGAGAGAAAGATAGATTTCGATTCGCTTCGCATATTTCCTTCGTAAGCTGCGAATGGCGTTGCAGTAGGAAACCAAGTCGGCGTGGGCTAAACTCCAGGCGTTGTCGAACGGAAGCGGGGCATGGGCGCTGAAACCTAAGGCTACGAAGTCGCGTTTCAGAGCTTCCCGTATATAATCTTCGGGAGGGGAACTGCCATCGCAGAACTGAGTGTGGGTATGATAGTTAGTTCTAATCAATTTATTCTTTTTTGCTGATGGTGAAGTTGAGCCAATCCCCGTCGCGTTCTTGTTTATACACGAGGGCGATGTGCTTGGCGATGGTTTCCCATTTCTTATAGAAAAAACGGATATATTCGTCTTCGGTTACGCCCATGTTGCAGAGGGTGAAAAAGTGGTTGCCGTAGTTTTTAAGGCGTCCTTTGATGCAGGCGGGGTTGGCGTCGAGGATTTTTAGTTTGAAGCCGTGGAATTGTTGCAGGTTGGTGAACATGGCTTGCAGAAACAGGGTTGGGGTGAGGCTATCCGCAGGTTTGTAGAAGGGGAAAGCGATTTTGCCTGTCCAGATGCCGAACTTTTCGGCGTTTTCGCCACGAAATTTAGCGTAACTGATACCACAAGCCACGATGTAGAGTTGACTTTCTTCGGCGGCTATCCATCGTTGGTGGGCGCTGAGGGTGTTGAGTTGGATGATGGGGTATTTGTTGCGTTGGGCGTGGGCATGGCGCGGTAGGGACACTAAGAGCATCGTGCAGATGAGCAGCAAAGAGAGATAGCTTGAGGTTTTGGTTAGGTGCATTCGAGAAATTTATTGGTACAAAATTAGTGTTTTTTCTTCAATTACGAACATTTATTTCGTTTTTTCTTTCGAAACCCCTCCTGTCCATCAAAAACAACACACCGACCTATAACCTTCTTCGCTCTTGGGATTTGATATTTGGATATTGTTCCTTTCACCTTTCACCTTTTACCATATACCTTTTACCATAAACCTTTTACCTTTTACCATATACCTTTTACCTTTCACCTTTCACCTTTCACCTTTCACCTTTCACCTTTCACCTTTCACCTTTCACCTTTCACC
>CAIWVT010000028.1 GCA_903916135.1 uncultured bacterium | reverse complement strand
GTGTCTTCGTGTCTTCGTGTCTTGGTGGTTTATTTCTTTTTTTACCACAGAGGTAACAGAGGAAAAACACAGAGGTACAAGGAAGATTGTTCAATTGTTGAATTGTTCTATTGTTTTATTGTTAGATTGTTCTATTGTTTTTTTCTTTATGTGTCTTTGTGTCTTTGTGCCTTTGTGTCTTAGTGGTGTTTTTTCTTAGTGTCTTTTTTTAACCACAGAGTTAACAGAGGAAAAACGCAGAGGTACACAGAAGATTGTTTTATTGTTAGATTGTTCTATTGTTTTTTTTGTGATCTTTGTGCTTTTCCTTGTGAAATTTGTGGTAGAGAAAAAAAATAACCACAGAGTCAACAGAGGAAATACACAGAGGTACACAGAAGATTGTTCTATTGTTAAATTATTCTATTGTTTTTTTTGTGATCTTTGTGCTTTCCATTGTGAACCTGCCCGACTAAGTCATTCAGGCAGGAATTAAAAATGGAAAACTTGCTTGTAAGGGTAGAAAGAATCTATGGATAAATTGTTGATTTGTTAAATTGATTTGGTATAATCCAGTATCGGTATTATACCCTCAAACAACAAATTTTTTATTTATAATCTACTATAAGTTTTCCATCCTCGTCGAACCATTCGAGCAAACCATAAGATACGCCCCTGACGCCAACTTTTTGCATGGAATTTATTAGTCTGCCATTTTTCTTTAGATAGCTTAGCGTTGGCGATAGGCTACCTCTTGTTGTACGCTTTTTGTCAGCAGGAATTTCAAAATGTTTCATTGCATATAGTAAAATTTCATTCGCACTTAAAACACGGTTTTGCTTGGTCAATATTTCTTTGATAAACGGAGGCCATTTGACTGAGAAATTTGATGAAGCAGTAGTGTCAAGCTCGATAGCAGTATCAGGAATACTCTGTTGTGTTTTTGTATTTATTTTTGTTCCCGATAATGATTTATCAGTCCAATCTATCAACCCATACAATTTTTCTTTCTTTCCTACTGTCTTAATACTTTGAACCTCTTTAGTCTTCACCCTCAAAATATACAATGCTTGCGCAAGGTTATATTTTGAAGTTTTCAATTCTGCATTACTTATTTTATACCGCTTTTGGTATAATTTAATAATTGCTTTACTTGATAAAGGTTTTTGTTGCTCTTGCAATATTTGAACAACAAATTTAATCCACTTTGGATTCTTGGTTTCTGTTTCATCTAAAGAAGTAATTTCCTTTGGCGTTTGTTCCTTTAGTTGCATGGTCTCTGGCAACCTGATGTGCGCATGTTCTGTATCTAACTTATTTATTATTTCTTTGATTACGTCTGAACGCTTTAGAAGTTTGTCTAATTCAGAAATGTAAAAGTTTTTTAGCTCTTCAGCTTGCTGTGGTGTCAGTTCAATGTTAACCATATTGTTTGATTTTTTTGTTTGTTGAAAATATATTTAATTTGAATTTATTTGACTTTCTTTTCCGGTTATACAAAATAAAAAAAAAATTTATTTCACATTCTTTTAATATTTCTTGTCGCTATTTTCCTTTTTCTCTTTGCTAAATCATTATTTAAAAAATACGTATAATTATATTAACGTGTCATTTACCGATTTCGTGTATGAGAATATTTTATGTATATTTTTCTTTGCAAAGATATAAAATTAAATTCAAATCTAATCAAATAGAAATTGTTTTTTTTTTAATACCGATTTTGTATGACACTAAATTGGGTTTGTACTAAAACATTGTATGTATTACTTTCTCTTTGAATAAGCTTGTTACCGAAGCCAAACATCTATTGGTTCATTATAATATTGTCTCAATCGAAAGTGAGTTATTCAATCAAGATTTTCTCATAATAGGTTTTCTTGTCTGCAACTAATTTGATAATATAATTTCCTTTTTGAACGTTCGAAAAGTCTATTTCCGTAGTGCTATGTTGATAAAAATTGAGGTCAACAAATATCTTATCTCCAGAAATAGTATAAACTTCTATTGCATTGATTTTTTCCTTTCCGGAAGCAATAACAAATTTTCCGTTTGATGGATTTGGATATATTGAAATAGGAGCGTCGTTGGCTATTTGGTTGACATCCGTAACTGTCTGCCATTCTATTTTGCAATAGCCCCCAACGCCTGTGCCTGCTTGACCACCATTGCCATTTGCACCGCCGCCACCACCACCATAGTTGGCACCATTTCCAGCAGGATTTGAGACAACGCACGACATATCTGTAAATCCGGCACCTTTGCCTCCATCGCCCCCCGGAGCACCACCGGCAACTCCACCGGCTCCACCCGGAGTGAGACAAACGCCTGTCCACGTGATGGTGTTACCCCCCGGATAACCATTAGCAACAGAACCTGCTGCTCCACCACCTCCACCACCAAAATAAGTCAAATATCCACCGCCGCCTGTGCCGCCTGTATAGTTAGCAAGCGTGCCGCTGATGCCAACACCTCCAATGCCACCGCCACCAATACTTGGATTGGCAACATAAGTTCCGACATGACCGCTCGTAGCATATATTAATTTATTCACGTGGGTGGTATCGGGTGTGTAGCCAGAAATAGGCGAGGCAACATGAACTGTAAGTACTGCACCCGGGTTCACCGAATAAATACCTTTGGCATAACCGCCGCCACCGCCACCGCCGCCACCATTGCCACCTCCCGCGGCTCCTGCCCCAACAACTTCTATTGTTAAGGATGTTACCCCCACAGGTACTGTGAATGCGCCCGATGAAGTATAGACCGTGGAGACTATTTGAGAAAATGCTGAAGCTCCAATCAGCAGCAATAATGAAATGGTTGAAATTTGGAAAAGTTTTTTCATAATATAGATTTTTAGCTTTTGGTTGACAAAGATACAAATTCATTTTGATATTTATGTCTTTTTTTTTGATGGTGCTGGAACTATGAATTAATTTGGATGGTTAAATTGTTGGGTTGTTGAATGAAAAATGAAAAATTAGAAGATATATGTTTGGATTGTTGGATTGTTGGATTGTTGGATTGTTAAATTGTTGGATTGTTGAATTGTTGTTGTGTGAATTAGTTAGAACCTTAAAAGAAAGGACGGCAGAGGTCGGAACCCCTGCCGCACTAAAGAACTAATCTTCGCTCAGCACAATAATAAAATCTTCTTCGCTAAATACAACTCTTTGTGATTTTGCAGGATTAATTTTTACACCAAAATGCTCATCAGAGTTGCTGCTTTTTGACGAAATTCTATAACCTATTGCCGACTCATTTAATTCTGCCGCACTTGCCAACACCGTATAAAAGTCAACTGCCTCGCCTGTTTTGACATAACGACTTACAGGTTTCAAATAAATCTCGGAACCTTCGGCTTCAAACAAAATATCATAAACCTTTTTAAGTTCTTTGTTTTCGCTGAGTTGGCTCAGCAATAAACTAATCAAGTTGTCGCCAACAATAAAGTCGTCTGCTTTGGCAACAACACCCAATTCTCTGTTGCGCAAATCGAGCATTTCGGTCACAATGCTATAATCTTTGCCTGCCTGCTCGCTAAAATTGCGAAGATGCAACAGACATATCAATGTTTTTGCGTCACTTTCCTGAACATCTATATCAGGGTTGCTCAACACAATAATATGGTTGTAGTTTTCAGTGTTTAATTTGCTCAAGGTGTTTCTGTCGCTTATATCCCCCTTTGCAAAAAATAGTTTTTGTTTTTCTAGAGTGCTTTGCAGTTGTGTAATCTCTCCGTCGTCGTCGGCATCATCAGCCACAATCATTACCTCAGAGCCTTTCACAACGTAATTGTCCAGCTCTTCTATAATTCTTATACCTTTATCATTCCATCCCAGAATCAAGGTCTTTTCAATATTTGCAGGTTTGTCTTCGCAATGGTTGAAAAGGTGTTGTTGAATTTTAAAGTCTTTCTTACCATTAGCTTTAACCGTGTCATCATCTTCAGAAATGGCTATAACGCTATCGCCTGCTTCAAATTTAACATCCATAGGAGGGTTAATAAGCACATCCCCATCTTTGGTGTAAATACCAATTATAGAAGAATCCTCATAAGCAAACAATAGGTCTTTATAGAATTTCCCCGCCAGCGTAGGCTCTTCCTGAAAATAGATTTCATCACCTTCAAATTGTAACAATTCGCTATACACCACGCTTAATCCTGATTGACGACACGTTTGTGCAGTGATTCGCGACAGAAGATCGGAAGAAAGCACAAATATTGCTTCATCGTTACCCACCAGATGAGCTGCTTCCATATTCTTTTTATCTTTAATTTCGGCAACAATATGATAGGCTCCCTCTTTTCTGTTTTTGCCGTTTGTGAGACCCAAAACGGTCTTAATCACTTGTGTGTCGGCATTCCCTTTTTCGGGCGAAAGCACTATGATAGAGCGGGCTTCATTAGGATTTACGATGCCAATAAAAGTTGATTCTAAAGGACTGCCACTTCTTACCACCAATTTGGTGTTTTTAAAATCTTCAATTTTGCTTCGGATTTCGTCTTCAGCTTCCACTTTATCTTTATCGGAAAGCACCACAATGCTAGGCTTTTTCTGGTTTTCGTTGGCTTCAATAATTTCAGAGATAATCGAAAATATTTTATCCGACCAACCTAAGATAAGTGTATGATTGCTTTCAAGCACTTTTGAACGTCCCTTTTTCAACTGATCAATCTTTTCATCTATGCCCGATGAAATCGTACCAATTAATATGGATATTAAAAATATTCCAACAAGGGTAGAAATGAAACGAACGATGCGAAAGGGCCAGCCTTCGTCGCCGCCCATAGTGCCAGGGTCGAGTGTAGCCATTAAACTTTTCCAGGCGCCTTCCAAAAAACCCAGAGGGGCTGTGTCGGATTCAAGAGAACCTTTAATCCCAAAGATGAGGATGATAAATCCTAAGATTAATACCGACAATATGGATATGATTGCCAGCCATCTGATGACGCCCATTGGTCCTGCAGACATCGTGTTTTCAAAGTAATATCTGATCTTTTCTTTAAATGTTGATTTGCTC
Source organism: uncultured bacterium (assembly GCA_903916135.1). Lineage (GTDB taxonomy): Bacteria > Bacteroidota > Bacteroidia > Bacteroidales > CAIWKO01 > CAIWKO01. The sequence continues at coordinate 2,737 of CAIWVT010000028.1, read as the reverse complement.
ATGATTTCTAAATTTTATAAGTTAGTAGATAATATTCCTTTTTTAATTGAGTTGGCTAAAATGTTTTATTCTTTTCATAAACAGTGATGTTCAATAAGATAGTTTATGAGAACATGTTTTAATATTCCGCTTCAAAAATAATCATTTTTTTTAGAATGACTGAAAAAAATAAACTTTTTTTAGTTTTTAGTTTCCGACCAAGTGGAAACCGAAAAACAAGCTCAGGAAGGAGGGAGGAAGCGCAGCTTCATACCAAGGGGGATGTTGTTTACCACAATAGGCACATACCTGCCTGCGTGATGCAGCCAGGCAGGGACACATAGTAGGATATAGGAAAGATAGACAATGAAGGATAGGAGCGGAGAAGGTTGAAAGCTACGAACAATAATGTATCCGATGTTCAACGCCCTATTGCTCCAGAGGAGCACCCTGTTTGTAGTAATATTTTATCATAATCATTCTGATTGTTTACCACAATAGGCATATAGGAACATAGTAGATTCAGCGTCTTATTGCTCCAGAGGAGCATCCAGTTTGTAGCAGTATTTTATTACAATCATTTTAAGCTCTGACGGAGCTAATTGGTTACGTGGTTTTTTATTTACTACAAACAGTTCGTTCCTACGGAACTTTGAGTTGTTTTTTGTGTTGTTGGTTTCTGCTTTTTAGTGCTTTGGTGTTGTGTCAATTAAGCTGAGCCAAATAGGATAGAGGGGATGGAGGTTGGAACCTCAGCCAAGCGGGGAGCTTTTCAAAACATCTAAAACGCCAACTAACGAAGTTTGTAAATTTTAATCAAAGTAGATTACTACTTGTTCTATGTTACATCCAAAAGGAATACCATTAGAAATAACCCATAGTTTTTTATTGTTTAATAAAGCTTGTTTTGCAAGATCATATGCCCATTCTGGCCAATCTGAAGAGTATCCTTCAGTTCCCCTGTTGATTTGAACATGATACTCGTTTAGATTTGCTGCATAGCCTGCAAAAGCAACAGTATACATACCTGAATTATGATCTTTGGTAAATATATCCAGTACTTGCGGAAGAAGACGATATTCGCCAATAGTTCCATTAAAATTATTTTCGCCCATTTTGATATTTTTTTTTATTCTTATAAAACATTTGTTAAAAATTCATAATTAGATTGTTGCGCACTCCGTAAGCTAACTACTGGCGGAGCCGTTTACTCGATTAGTGCCAGTGTTTTTCATCCGTTTCCAAATGTTCGTTTGTCAAACTTTATATTATTCTCTTCTCCAATAATGTCAATGTCAGCAGTGCTACCATATAAGCCAAGCCCAAGTCTAAATGCACCGTCTTGAATTTCAAGTTTACAAATGTCAAAGCAAACCCAAGAAAGGAAAGTCAAAGCGTCTTCTAATGCAGTCAGCACATGTTCCGGTTTTATTTCACTAAAGTATGTAGGATAATTTCTATTCTTGGTTAATTTAATATCATATTTTATTTCTGAAGTTACGCTGTCAATGCTGTAATTGGCTTTCCTTGGCTTAGGATGCACAAATTCGTTTCTACAGTTAGTGATATCCTTTATTCGCCCGAATTTTATGTCACCTTGGTCAAGTCGCTTGCCCATAAAATCGCAGAATAACTTAAACTTGACTAATGTGCTAGTCCGTTCTAACTCCTCATAATATTCTTGGTCAAGATTTAAGCTGAGTAGCAATGCATTTGCGGCTGATTCCAATGAGTTAGAAATCATCAAGAATGAATATCTACAATTTATTTCCGCTATAATCATTGAATTGTCTGAGCCTATGTCTGGTGGGACTAGTTTAGCTCTTTCATAAAAAGAAAGTCCGTGTCGCAAAGTGTATATTGCTTCAAGTATATACTCATGATAAGTTGATATAGATGTCTGATTTGTAGTCATGGCATTGGCACTAAATTGATTATATATGTTACTCTTGTTACTTTTTATATTTCTGCAAATATACAGATTATTTCTTATTATGCTCAAAATATTTGCAAATATATAAATTGTTTTTCACAAATCATCAAAAGACGACATTTTTTTTCATCCCCCCTCCATTTATCTCCCAAACTCTTCCTACTTTTGAAGTTTTTTTGCATAAATCAAAAATTTATGCCCTATGGCTAATAAAAGAAGCCCAAGAAAAATAAGATGCCGCCTCAGCCGCCCAAGCGGCGCAAGAGTTTGCCCAAGGAAGCTAAGGATATGATGTTGGAGTTGGACAGTGTGGTGTATATCACCCGCAAAGTTGGATGAGCGTCCTGCCATCTGATTGATGGTGATTTTAAATTGGTAGCTGCTACGCTTGCTCTGTTGGATGCGTGGCTCAAGGATGAAAATTTTTATCGTGTGCATCGAATTGCGATAGTAAATTTGAAACACATTTGCAGTGAGGATCCTTGTGGTGATGGTTTGCTATTGATTTTGACAGGGGAAATCCCCATAAAAGTGTATAGAAAGGAGAAAAAAGAGTTCAACACTAAATATTCGATATATAAGACAATCAAGCGGTTGAATGACGAAAAAGGCGGTTCGCGAAATTGAAAAATTACATCTCATTTATTCTGAATAAATTTGCATTCCATCTTTTTCAATAAAATTTGAGTTCAATAATTATTAATCACAAAAAAAAAATAACATGTTAACAGGAAAGTATAAGCCTACATTAGGCGGTTTAGCAAGAACAGATTATAACGGGGTGAACAATCAAGCAGGTCTGTTTCTACAGAATATGTATGAATT
>CAIWVT010000027.1 GCA_903916135.1 uncultured bacterium | reverse complement strand
TAACCGGTTAGCTACACCTCCTAACCGGTTGGCTACACCTCCTAACCGGTTAGCTACACCTCCTAACCGGTTGGCTACACCTCCTAACCGGTTGGCTACACCTCCTAACCGGTTGGCTACACCTCCTAACCGGTTAGCTGCACCTCCTAACCGGTTAGGAGTAACTCTCATCTGATTCTATATGTATAAAGGCAAACTGGCAACCTACGGAATGCCCAGCGATCCATGGGATGCGGTTATAACGTAACCGAGGGAAAAGGGAAAAGGTGAAAGGGAAAAGGTAAAAGGGGAAAGGTAAAAGGGGAAGCCTGCTCGAAAGAGTGGGCTTTTTTTATTCATGGTCATTTGTGGTCATTAGTCATTTCTTAGTGCTTCTAAGTGTTCTCCGTGCCTCCGTGGTTTTTCTTTTTTAACCACAGAGTAACACAGAGTAAAAACACAGAGGTACACAGAGGCTTAAATTCATTATATCATCTCGACACTCCCGACATTACATGTGCGGGACAGGTCCGTGTACGGGACAGGTTGTACCATTGCATCATCCCGACACTCCGTGTACGGGACAGGTTGTATCATTATATCATTGCATCATTATATCATTCTATCATTGTATAATTGTATCATTATATTAATATATATGCGTTAAATAATGGAAAAATAGTGTTTTGTTTCCAAAAAATTAGTACCTTTGACGCTTGAAATTCATCAGGTTTTTTAATGTGTCATTTTTAAGTAAAAAAAAAAGAAAGAACCCCCAATATTATGTACGTTCACACTTTACCATATACCAAACTCACACCTTGCTTTTGCCCCGATGTTTGTCATTTACTGCCTAATGCCAATAAACCACTATGAAAAAAGCCACTCTATCCGAAACAGCCCTCCTGCATCATAAAGCTATAGAGCAATTGAAAAGCAAAACCACAAGCACTGCTACGCCCCTTTCAGAAACAGAAATCCTGAAACTTGTTCATGAATTAGAGGTGCATCAGATTGAACTCGAAATGCAGAACCATGAGCTTTTGCTGGCAAAAGAGCAAGCCGAATTTGCTGCCGAAAAATATGTTGAATTATATGATTTCGCCCCTTTGGGATATCTAAGCCTTAGCAAGGAAGGCATCATTGTGGAGATGAATTTGGCTGCTGCCACTTTGTTAGGCTCCACACGTTTGCGATTGACAAAAAGACACTTTAGACTCTATGTTTCAAACAACTCACTCCCCGAATTTAATCGTTTTATTGAAAAAGTTTTCAAAAGCAACACTCAATTAACTTGCGAAGTGGGTTTATCCTTTGATGTCAATTCCTATTTACAAATTGACGGTAAGGTGAGCAAAACCGGCGAACAATGCTTTTTAACCTTGGTTGACATCAGCGAGCGCAAGAAGATGGATGCCGAATTGCTCGAAAAAGCCGACATCTTGAAAAAAACTCTCTCGAAAAGCACCGAACTCATTGATGCGAATCTTGAAGGTATCAATTATGAAAAAATAGCCGATATCATACGCGAAATATCGGGTGCACGCTACGTTGCCTTCAACGTTTTTGATGAAGATGGACTCGATTTCACTACGGTAGCCTTGGCGGGAATCCGCGAAATGTTTTTGAACGCACCTTCATATCTGGGCTATGAAATCATCAACAAAAAATGGAAACACGACCCCGTTCGAGCAAAAAAGATTGAAAACAATGCTATTGTCCAATTTGATTCCTTACACGAATTGACAGGCTCTGTTATTCCCGACACCATATCCACCTTAATTGAAAAAACCTTTAATATTGGGCATGTTTTTGTTGCGCAAATCATCAAAAACAACAAATCTCTTGGCGATTTCACCTTAATTTTTACGAGAGGAATAACCTTGCGCAACAATGAACTTGTGGTGCTTTTTGCCAATCAAGTAGGGCTGTTCATCGAACGATTGCGCGCAGCCGAAGCACTTGAAGAAAGTAAAGAAAAGTATAGGGGTTTGTCCGAAGCTACCATCGAAGCCATATTTTTATCTGAAAAAGGAAAATGCGTTGAACAAAACCTCAGTGCAGAAAAAATGTTTGGCTACACCACTGCCGAAGCCCTTGGCAGATATGGTACCGAATGGATAGTGCCCGAGGATAGAGACATGGTGATGAAAAAAATGCTTTCAGGATCCGAAGAGCCTTACGAAGCTACGGCTTTGCGAAAAGATGGCAGCACATTTCCCTGCATGTTGCACGGCAAAATGATGTTTTATAAAGGAAGAGATGTGCGCGTTACATCCTTGCGCGACATCAGCGAGCGAAAAAAAGCAGAAAACGCTACTCTACAAACGCGCAAGAACTACGAAACCTTTTTCAATACCATTGACGAATTTCTTTTTGTGTTAGACCAACAGGGAAACATCATTCATACGAACTCTACCGTTACTGAACGTTTAGGTTATACCCCTAAAGAGCTTTTTGGAATGTCTGTTCTTATGGTTCATCCCGAGGAACGCCGCGAGGAAGCCGGCAGAATTGTAGGCGAAATGTTGAGCGGAAAAGCTGACTACTGTCCGGTTCCGATAGTTACAAAAGCAGGCATCCAAATTCCAGTCGAAACAAGGGTTTCTAATGGATTTTGGGACGGCAAACCGGTGATTTTCGGTGTTACTAAGGATATTTCGCGAGTACACTTGTCGGAAGAAAAGTTTTCAAAAGTGTTTTATCTCAATCCTTCAGCGTGTGGATTAAGTGATTTGGGAACTCACAAATACGTAGAGGTGAATGAGGCGTTTTGTTCTTTGTTTGGATACACAAATGACGAAGCGATAGGGAAAACGGCTATAGAATTGGGCGTTTTGTCAAAAGAAGCAATGGATGCAGCCATTAAAACAGCAGATAAAAATGGTGCAATAACAAATGTTGAGGTTGATTTGAAAGCCAAAAATGGCGACATCAAGCATGTGTTGTTATCTGGAGAAATAATTCATGTGCAAAATAAAAAGTTTCGTTTCACCGTGGTTCACGACATGACAGAACGCAAACAAGCAGAAAAAGATCTCCACGAAACCCAATCAAAATACTTCGACCTTTACACCTTGATGCGTTTGATGAGCGACACCATGCCCGATATGTTGTGGGCAAAAGATTTAAACAATCGTTTCCTGTTCACCAACAAAGCCGTTTGCGAAAAACTGCTCAATGCCCTCGACACCTCCGAACCCATTGGAAAAGATGATATGTTTTTTGCTCTTCGTTCACGCAATTCCCATCCCGACGATCCCAATTGGTTCACCTTTGGAGAACTGTGCGTCAATTCAGACGAAATCACTAAAGAAGAAATGACGCATAAGCAATTTGATGAATATGGCAATGTGAATGGCAAGTTCCTGTATCTTGATGTTCACAAAGCACCTTTATATAATGATAAAAACGAATTAATTGGTTTAGTAGGTTCAGCTCGCGACATCACTGAGGCAAAAAAATCCGAGAAAGAACTTCGCGAAAGCCAACAGAAACTCAGTGCACTTTTTGAATCCATGTACGAAATGGTTGCATTGCAGGAATTGGTGTTCAACGACAAATGTGAACCTATTAATTATAGAATCATTGATTGCAACAAAGCATTTAACGAAATTACGGGGATTAAAAGAGAAGATGTCGTCGGTAAATTGGCTTCGGATATATATGATAACAAAACGCCTCCATTTTTAGAAGAATACGCTCGTGTGGCTCTGACCGGCGAACCCTTTGAACATACTACCTTCTATGCACCCTTAGACAAATACTTTATGGTTTCGGTGGTTTCCCCAAGAAAAAACACCTTCGCAACCATCACAACCGACATCACCGAACTCAAACAAAACCAAGAAATCATCTACGATAAAAACAAAGAACTTGAAAACTACCTCTACATAACCACCCACGATTTAAGAACCCCATTAGTAAACATTCAAGGATTTAGTCAGAAATTAGAACGCCAAACAGACGTAGTAAAAATTGCACTCTCCGAATGTCAACGAGAAGCATCAGCACAGTCGGATATAGACTCCATGACTCTTGATAACATAACAAAAGCACTAAACTATATTTTGGCGAATGTTACCAAAATGGACACCCTATTAAATGGGCTTTTGAAAATATCCCGAACAGGGCGCATGTTACTTAATATCAAAAAAGTCAACATGAATCAACTGTTCAAAACCATTGTTTATGCGCACCAATATCAGATAACACAATATGGCGTCAAAGTCAACATTGGAGAACTGCCCGATTGCTATGGGGACGAAAACCTCCTAAACCAGTTGTTTTCTAATATTTTTGGCAATGCCATCAAATATCGTGACCCTTTGCGACAATTAGTGATAGATATTACGGCTCAAACGTTTCACAGCAAAGTAATCTATTCCATTGCTGACACAGGCATTGGCATCGCACCGCGCAACATAGAAAAAATATGGAATGTATTCTACCGTGTGAACGCTTCATCGCCCGAGGCAGGCGAAGGCATCGGATTAAGTTTTGTGAAACGCATCGCTAACCAACATAAAGGCAAAATATGGGCAGATTCCGTAGAAAACAAAGGAAGTGTCTTTCATGTGAAACTAAATAAAAACGAATTTACAGAATAATCTAAATAGTACCATCCATGAGACATTATTTATTTACGTTATTTCTATTTATCTCGTTATGTTTGCTATGGTCATGCCATTCCAAACAATCATGTAATATTATCCACAACAACGCGAAACAAATTGCGCTTGCCGATTCCTTAAACCATTTCGATCCCAAGGCAGCCGAAGTCATCTATCGCCTCATGCTTACCGACAGCAGCAGCGAAAACAGTAAAAACTACATCAACGCATTGTTAGGTTTAGCCTCAGTGTATTCCAATCGAAGTGTTTTTGATTCCGCATCAACCCTCATCAACAAAGCCTCTGAACTTGCAAACTCAAATAACGACACCACTCTGATGTTGTCATGCCTCCTTAGTCTCGGAAATCTAAATCTCGATTTGGGCGATATAGAAAAGTCAAGCTTAATTTTTAACAAAGGTCTTGAGCTTGCCAAAAAGAATAACAATTCTGAATATCAACATCGTTTTCTATTAAATTTAGGAGTCGTGCAAGATGAGAGTGGCAATTATTCTGCCGCCATAAAAATATTTATGGAAGGGCTTAAAGTGAATGAAAAAATGGGAAATAAAGAAAACCAAGCACAAACGCTCCAAAACTTGGCAATGGCATTAAAACATACCAGTGAATTTCATGATGCGCTGAAATACATGAAACAGGCGATGAAAATTATTAAGAGCCTCAATCAAGCACGGGAGTATGCCACTGCTCTACAGAATTTGGGTATCATTTATCGCAATCTTGACGAAAATGATTCTGCGCTTTACGTTTATCATAAGTCATTCGATATTCTTGTCCCTCTTCATGATTCCCTCAATATTATGATGGTTAGATATAATATCGGAATTATTCTGAAAAATCAAAAGAAATATGCCGAAGCCGAAGCAGAGATGAATAGTATATTTCAATTTTGCCAACAAAAAAACATTTATGATGGTCAAGCGTATGCACTTTCTGCTCTTGCCGGTTTATATCAACAAACCAATCGAGCCTCTCAAGGGTTAGTTGCTATTGACTCTGCTATTAGTTTAGCAAAACGTTACAAACTTACTTCCAATTTGTCCAAACTTCTTGAACGGCGGCACATGATTTTAGCCGAACTAAATCGTTTTAACGAGGCCTATGAAACACTTCAAACCCTCAATAATCTCTCCGACAGTTTGCTTTCGCTTGATAAACAAAAAGAAATTGAGTTGCTTAAAACCCGTTACGAAACCGAACGCGGTGAACAAGAAAATGCGTTGTTAAAAAAGAACCTTGAGGTCCAAAGCGGACATATTGATCTTATGTGGATTGGTATTGTACTTGGCACCTTGTTTTTCACAGTAGTCATCATCCTATTAGCTTTTCGCCAAAAGCAAATAAGGCAACAAAAACAACTTGCCGAGGAGAAATCCATGCGCATGGAACTCGAAAAAGAATTAAAAGAAAAAGAAAGAACAGAAACCATACAAATACAAGAAATAAAAGCCCAAAAAAATAGAGAACTCGAAAGCTATCTCAACATAATTTCTCACGATCTGCGTTCACCGGTCGTCAATTTACAAGGCTTTGTGGACCGCATAGAAAAAAATACGGCTGCACTTAACATCCTGCTTGCAGATTGCACATTTGAACCCGAAAAAAAACAAAGTATAGATAAAATTACTTTAGAAATCGTGCCAAACACCTTGAAATTTATTTCGGAAGTTGTTTACAAAATGGGGAATCTTTTAACCGGACTTACCCATATTTCGCGCAGCGGACGCGTAGTGCTCTCCATCACTAAAGTCAACATGGATCAACTATTCAGCACCATCATCGCTACTCACAACTTTCAGTTAAGCGAAATTGCCGCCAAAGTAAACATAGCCCAAGTTCCCGACTGTTATGGCGATGAAGACCAGTTGAACCAACTATTCTCAAACATCATTTGCAATGCAATCAAATATCGCGACAAATCCCGACAACTCATAATAGACATTACTGCCCAAACGGAACACAACAAAGTTATTTACGCCATCAAAGATACTGGAATTGGAATCTCCCCACGAAATCTGGAAAAAATCTGGAACGTATTCTACCGTGTTGACCCCAAGTCGCTCGAAGCTGGAGAAGGTGTCGGTTTGAGCTTCGTAAAACGAATTGCTGACAAGCACAACGGGAAAATATGGGCTGAATCGGAAGAAGGAAAAGGAAGCGCCTTCTTTGTTGAACTTAACCAAAAGGAATTCTCTGAATGAAATAACACATAAACACACATAAATATTCATTAATCAAAAAAACACACATAAAATGGACCCTTATAAAGAATTAGTCATAATTCTGGCTGAAGACGACGAAGGACATGCAGACCTTATAAAGGAAGGTTTGCAAGCATCAGGCGAATGTAAAAACATTGTCCACTTCACCAACGGACAAGATGCATGGGATTATTTATCTTCCATAAGCAGAGGCGAGTTGCGCAACCTAAACAAAAACTATGTTGCCTTGCTCGATCTCAACATGCCTATATTAGATGGCATTGAAGTATTAAGAAGAATCAAAGCCGATGAAGAATTAAAAATAATTCCGACGATGATGCTTTCTACCAACGATGACCCCCAAGAGGTGGAAACATGTTATAAAATTGGATGCAATATGTATATCACAAAACCCGTTAACTTTACCAAATTCACCGAAACGTTAGATCGCTTGAGCAAATTCATTCAAATAATTTCATTCTAATAAATCATAAATCTAAAATCACAAATCTAAAATCACAAATCTAAAATCATAAATCTAAAATTGTCTCCTTATGGAATTCTACGACAGCGATGAAACCAAGCATGAAAGCAAAGAGTTTGCGAAAAAGATAAATGACCATCTAACAAAGTTTAGAAATATGTCGGAAGAAGATTTAAGCAATTTGCAAACTCAATATCTTGATGCTATCAATAATTTTAAAACTGTGATTCCGCCTCTTCTTGAAAGAGCCAAAAAGGACGAGCTAACCGAAGAAGAAAAAGAACTCTTTATGGAAACTTTCGAGCGTTTTCAAACCATCAAACAAGGACTGGAAGACACCATTTTGCTTTTAGGACATTCGTTGAAAGTGCAAGCAGATGGTATCTTTTTTAACATCAAACGGCAAGCTGCCAACGGCGACCCCAAAGCAAAAGAAATATACGATGAGCTTCTCCCAAAGTATAAAGAAACCCTATTATCCGACAATATTGAAGACTTAAATTAGTCGTATTTGCAGCATCAAATCAATTATAAAACATTTCTGAAACTAACAATTATGACTGAAGAAACAGATCTTCCCGACGAAGAAAAAGAATTTTTCGAACATCATCGCTTTGTTGCCGACCCACGACAAAGCTTGTTGCGTATTGATAAGTTTGTAACCGATCGCATTACGAATGTTTCACGCAGCAAGATACAAAGTGCCGCCGATGCTAACGCCATTTTAGTCAACAACAAGCCTGTTAAATCAAGCTACAAAGTAAAACCCTGCGATGTTATCTCCATAGTGATGCCTCATCCGCCTCACGAATTTGAACTCATTGCCGAAGACATTCCATTAAATATTGTTTACGAAGACGAGGCATTGATTATCATCAATAAAGAAGCAGGCATGGTGGTTCATCCCGGACACGGCAATTACACAGGCACAATGCTCAACGCCTTATTATATTATTTTCGCGCTGATGCCAATGCCCATCCCTATTTGGTGCATCGCATTGACAAGGACACCTCGGGGATATTAGTCGTTGCAAAAACCGAAGTAAGTCAGGCATCATTAGCCAAATACTTTTTTGACCACGACATCGAACGGAAATATTGGGCGCTAGTGTGGGGCGATTTCGATACCGACCAAGGAACCATTGTAGGCAACATCGGACGCAACTTTCGCAATCGTTTGATGATGGATGTGTTCCCAGACGAATCGCAAGGCAGACATGCCGTTACACACTATCAAGTGATGGAGCGTTTCCGCTACGTAACTCTTATCGAATGTCAACTCGAAACCGGAAGAACCCATCAGATACGTGCACACATGCGACACATAGGTCATAATTTATTCAATGACGCATTGTATGGAGGCAATGCTGTGTTGAAAGGCACCACGTTCACCAAATACAAACAATTCGTTACCAACTGTTTTCAAATCATACCCCGACAAGCCTTACATGCAAAATCACTTGGATTTATCCACCCAACAACCAAGCAAAAACTATTTTTCGATTCAGAACTTCCGAACGATATGCAACAAGTGATTTTGAAATGGAGAAATTATATAAACACCAATCATGAGTTTATGTAAAGATAAATCATATAAATAAAAAAAAAGTATTAATTTTGAACCGTTAATTTAATTACAATGGAAAACAAACAAGCTCTTGAAATTCTAAAAAGTGCCATACTGATGGAAATCAGAGGACAATCTTTTTACAAAAATGTTGTAGAACAAACAAAAAGCGATGACATTAAAAATATCTTTAACATCATGGCTGATGAAGAAAAACTTCATGAAGAATTCTTAACACGACATTATACAAATATTAAAAACGGCAACTTGACCGATGTGCTTCCCTTTCCCAAAGAATCTGCCGAAAATATTGTTAACCTGATTCTTTCTCCAGAAATTAAAAATCAAATTTCGGGAGCCGGATATGAAGCAGCAGCAATATCTGCGGCAATAGACATGGAAAATAAAGCTGTTGAAATCTACAGCGACTTTGCAAACAGTTCCAGCGAACCCGAAATTAAAAATTTGTTTCAGTGGCTTGCTAATTGGGAAAGAGGTCATGTGAAATTGCTGAGTGAATTGGATAAAGAATTGCGCGAAAAGATATGGTTTGATAACGATTTCTGGCCCTTCTAAGTTTCGTTTTTATTCAGCGCGTTTCACACGTTCTATTCCTTTACAATTTTCTTAAACTCAAACGTCTCTCCCTTTTCAAATTTAATCACATAAACCCCAAGGGAAAAGTTGCTTGTTTGTATCACTGTTTTTTCTAACATACTGCCTTCAAAAACTACTTGCCCGATGGAATTTAGTATTTCGAAATGGGTATTAGTTGTGTTGCTGTTTATTTCGATGGTCAACTCGTTGGTTACAGGATTGGGATACATCTTGATAGTTTTATTGATATCGTTCGTCGAGATGCCGGCATCCGTAACGTGTATGACATTGGATGTGTCTGAACTGCATCCTCCTGAAGTAACAATCACATAATAATAACCATTGGCGGTTATCGTATAATTTTGGCTTGTAGCACCGCCTATGGCTCCGGTTTGATTATACCATTGATTTCCACTTGTAGCACTTGAATGAAGAGCGGTGCCATTTTGAGTAATCACAGGTGTGGGCGGAGTGGATGGTTGCGGATTTATAACTACAGATGATGCTGCCGAAACGCATCCTGTTGTATTATTGGTTACAGTAAAAGCATTCGTTCCGGGCGTCAGTCCGTTTAAGGTAGTGGAAGTACCTGTACCTGTAATGTTGCCAGGATTAATAGTCCATGGTTCGGGTGAAGGCAACCCAAATAAGGTAACACTTCCTGTGCCTACGGTGCATGTAGGCTGAATTATTGTTCCGATGGTAGGAGCCACAGTTGCAGGAATAACAACACCCACTGCTGTTACGGCAGTTCCCCAGCAATTACCTATCACGGGGCGTATCCATACATTATAAGTACCAACCGCAGTCGCAGAGGTTAATGTTGATGACGGATTGGACGTCTCCGTTCCTATGGCAGAACTAACCCAATAACACGTTCCTGAACTGCATGTTCCTGAAGTGAAGGTAACGCCTGTTCCGGCGCATTGCGGACTATTACTTGTTATCGGTCCCGGACTTGTTGGAGGAGGCACGACCGTTACTAAAATTGGAGAAGTGAAAATCGAAGGACATAAACCACTTTGAACCTCAGCTCTAAAATAGGTATTCGTATAAAGATTCCCGATAGTAGAACCCAACAAAGTGGTTGATGCTACGACAATATCAATGGGTGCAGTAAATGCCAAATCACTTGATTGTTGCCATCTGACTACTGTCCCTATGTTGTCACTCAAAGTAAGGTCTGCCGGAGCGGTTCCAACGCATATTGATTGATCCGAAGCAATGGTTCCACCAACAGATGCCGGGTCAATTGTGATAGTTACTGTGTCTTTAGCGGTACAACCATACGAATTTTGTGTTGTTACAATATACTGTGTAGGAACACTTGGTGTTGCTCCAACAGGGTTCTGATCTGAAGAAGTATATCCGGCAGGAATTGAAGTCCAAGAATACGTCAGAGTCGTACTTGGATCAGAAGTCAATGAAATATTATCCAGTGCCCCTCCCGGTGAAGTTCCTCCTGAATTGTCATTTTGCCATGTAAAAATCAAACGGAGGGTGGTGCCTGCTAATGTATTTGGCAGGGCAACTGTTGCTTGTGTATAAGTGGTTTGTGCATTATTGGGTTGTGTCCATACCAATGTTGCACCTGTTATAGCTGTTGCGGTGGAAGCCGGTACATTCACCACAGGAGTAACCGTGTTGGGTGCTGTATAAACCAATAATCTATCATAACCCGATTCTCCATTTCCTTTCCAGTAAAAACTTAAAACAATATTCTGCACACCTGCAGGAATAACCACATCTCTATAGAAATGCGATGTGCGAGAGGCTGTAGTTGTATAATTATAAGCGGAACCATTTGAAGAGATATGAGTGCCTCTCAAACCTGCATAAGCAGGAGCAAGATTTCCTATTGTCCAATAATTTGAGGCAGCACTAACCGCCGTCCAATTGTTGGCGGCAAAAGTAGTTCCTGATTCAAACCCACCATCGCCGGTTGGAGAAATATATGTTTTAGGCGCTGATGTTGAAAATAAGTCAATGGGAACGGCACCGCAGGTTTGCGTAACGCTTGCCGTTGCTGTTACAGCCGTTGGTGCAGGATTCACAATCACCGTTCGGGTAAACATTAGTGATGGGCATCCGTTTAAAGCACCCGTTACAGAATAAATGGTGGTGACGGCAGGTGATGCCATCGGATTGGCAATGTTGGTAGCACTCAAACCGTTTGCAGGCGACCAAGCGTAGGAAGTGGAAGTGCCTGATGCTGTAAGCTGAATGTTCGAACCTTCGCATATTGCAGCCGATGAGGGGCTGATGGTTACGGTGGGTGTGGCTGTGCAGACAACTGGCAACGTGCTTGGCAGGCTTGTGAAACCGCAATTTGTTTCGGTTACCGTAACATTTCCACTTGTGGAACTGGCAACAACCGTTATTGTAGTGCTTCCTTGCCCGGAAGAGATAAGCCATCCTGCAGGAACAGCCCAGGTGTAAGCAGATGCAAACGGCACCGTTGTAATGCTATAGGTATAGGTGTTTCCTGAACATAAAACTGTAGGTCCAGTTATTGTTCCAGGTGCAACTGCAGATGTTATTGAAGTAACCGGAACAGAAGCTGATGCTGAGCATCCTGTATTGCTGGTGGCAACCACGGTATAAACGGTACTAACCGTAGGGCTTGCGACCGGATTGGCTATCGTAGCATTGCTTAAACTTGAAGGAGGAGTCCAGTCGTATGTGATAGTAGGCATTGGGGTTCCGGTAAAATTGATGTTATCAACCGTCCACATTGCTGAAGTTCCTTTTGGTGCAAATTTGAACCGAATGAACAACTGAGCTTGTCCGACATAAGCATTCAAATTGATAGTGGCAGTTGCCGGAGTATAGGTAAGCGTTTGACTGAATAAACCAGTTGTGTTCAAGGTTCCATATATATCTGCACTGCCGGGATTGTTGGTGGTCCATCCTTTATAGGCTTGCACCGTTGTCCAAGTTGTTCCATTGGTGGAAGCTTGTATAAATCCTTCATTATTATTAACAGCCCAGGTGCTATCTCCTCCCAATAAAACATGTTTAAACGTCATGGTTAATCCTGTAAAACCAACAGTGTTGAATGATGGCGATGTTAAGGTGGTATTGGTAACGGGTGTGCAAATCAAGCAAGCATCCGCTTGATCCATTTCATTCGACATGATATAATCTCCCGATCCGAAATTCATTATGTAGGTCATAGTGAAACCAAATATAGGTATGGTATAAATATAATTATAATTACTGGGATGAATGGTCCATGCAGCATGTGCAGGATTATCTCCGGCAGTGGATGTGTTCGCAGTAGTCCATTGCGCTAATCCTGTTGACAAATCGTTTACAGGAAAGGGCTGCACAGTCGCTTGCAATTGGCTTGTGGAACCCACACAAACTCCATCGGGCGTTGCCGTAACGCTTAGTCCGGTGATGGGATTGCACAAAGTTCCTGTAACACTCACATTGTCTAAATATGCCATGTTTGAACAATAAGATGTGCCATTATTACTGGTGCAATAGAATCGTATCATCAAGTTCGATTGTGCGATATATGCCGCTAAATCTGCCGTTTTCAATTCAAAAGTGGCGGTTGAAGTGGTAACATTCGCCACTAAGGTCGAAAAGTTGGCTCCTCCATTGGTGGAAATGTCTATTCTGAAACCGCCCGTGCCGATGTTTATTAAACTATAATTGAGTGTTGCGCTGGTGTAGCCTACCAAACTAAAAACAGGCGTGGCTAACCATGAATACCCTCCATTTGCTATGGAATAGGAGTCGAAAACTGCACAGTTTGTGCTGGTGTAGCCGCAAGCCCAATTGTTAGCATTTTGGCGGAGGACAGGATAGGAAGTGTTACTTGTTCCGGAAGTCCAACTGGTGGGTGGAAATGTAGCTCCTTCAAAATCTTGTGTTGCCAAAGCAATTTGACCATACGAAACAGACGATACTAATAAACAACAAACAAAACAGATTGCAATTGAATTTAAAATAGTTTTCATAATAATGGTTTTTTTTGTTAATACATTAATTTAGTTTAGCGAAACATTAGTGATATTTCGCTTTTACAGATGAATTGGGTTTGGATACTTACAGCGTTTTCGCTGTTTAACGATGCCAATTTTAAATAATATTCAAAGATACAGCTTTTTCTTGATATAAGGATGTTTTCTATAAAATTATTTTCTTTTTAATTTTTTAATCTCGCGTAAATCATTATGATTTAAAGGTACACAAGCGCGTATTCAATGTTGGATAACACTAATGATACAGCACAGTCAAGAGGATATAATGAACGCTTGATTGGAGAGTAAAGACACAAGAAATGAATATAACTATTTTACCTATTGGTATGTTGAAAACATACTCATCCAACACCCTTCATGATGCGTTGAATGGATTAATTGGCAAGAAAAAAGCAGCACAACGGGAAGTTGATGCTGCTTTAAACAATTTGGTTATGATTTTAAAAGATGTTTGGAATTTTATTTGACAATGCCCTTGCTTTCATAGAAAGTCATCCCAAATTATAGAAAAGTTTGCTTAAAATAACAAAAATTGCTTGAATTAGGAACGCTAAACGTATTCACCTTAATAAATCACCACATCAAAGGGCAAGCGGGCTTGCACGCCTTTTTGGGTTTTTAGGTTTTGTAGATATTCGTAATACACATAATTGTCGCCTAATGCAGTTTTAATGCTTTCGGCTTTGGTGTCGCCCATAAGGTCTTCGATAATCTGAGTGAAGGGGTCTTTGTATTTGGGATAGTTCACAATTTTATAGTCGGTGAGTTTGGCAAGCTTTGCAGCAACGTCTATTGCTTTTTGCAAGCCGCCCAATTCGTCAACCAATCCGATGCGTTTGGCATCAGCTCCGGTCCAAACTCTACCTTGTCCGATGGAATCCACTTGCGCCGCTGTCATTTTTCTTCCTTCGGCAACATGGCTGACAAATACTTTATAAATATGTTCGATTTGTTTTGTCAACACGGAGGTTTCGAAAGGTTCCATGCCGCGGTTGGTAGTGATATAATCGGAGTGTTTGTTGGTTTTGACCACATCGAAGGTGATGCCAAGTTTGTTTTTAAAGAAATTTTCAAGATTTGGAATAACGCCAAACACGCCAATAGAGCCTGTGAGTGTGTTAGGTTGGGCAATGATTTTTGCTGCGCCGCAAGCGATGTAATATCCACCCGAAGCAGCATAATCGCCCATGGAAACCACCACGGGTTTCACCTTTTGAGCCAAAACCACTTCGCGCCATATCACTTCAGAAGCCAATGCACTTCCGCCAGGGGAATTCACCCTCAACACGATGGCACGCACCGAACTGTCGCCACGAGCTTCACGGATGGCTTCGGATAAACCTTCTGAACCGATGTTCTTTTCATCGCCTTTTCCACCGCTAATTTGTCCTGTGGCATAAACGATAGCTATTTTCTTTTTCCCAAACGTCAATTTGGTTTTTCCTTCTTTGCTGCTCAAGAACTTTGGTAGCGTAACGAAAGAAATTTCATCGGTTTTCGTGTTGCCCAGTTTGGTGTTTATTTCTGCCAACACCTCATCGCGATACAACAGTTTGTCCACCAATTTATATTTCAAGGCATCTTCGGCGGTTTCAATTTTCAAACTATCGGCAATGCTGTTCAATTCGGCTATGGAAATTTTGCGTTGCGTGGAAACTCCGTCAAGAATTTGTTTCCACATACCATCGAGCAATTTTTGATATTGTTCGCGGTTGGCATCGCTCATTTTATCTAAAATGAAAGGTTCGATGGCGCTTTTAAATTTGCCATGACGAATAATCTGTGCTTTTACATCTAATTTTTCGAGTGTGCCTTTAAAAAACATCAGTTCGGCGGCAAGACCTTTAAAGGTGAGTGCGCCTTGAGGGTTGATATAAATTTGGTCGGCAACGCTGGCAACATAATAGGTTTTTTGGGTATAGTCTTCGCTATAGCTGATGATAAATTTGCCCGATTTTTTGAATTCGAGCAAAGCATTTCTGATTTCTTCAACGGTGGAGATGCCTGCGGGAATGTCGGATAAATCCAAAAACACCCCTTTAATTTTATCATCATCTGCTGCACGTTGCAGTCCTTTTAAGATATTATCCAATCCCTGACTTTTTTTGTTTTCCATCGAAAAAAAATTCATGTCAGCAAAAGGATTGTCCGACGTTCTGTCGGGAATGGCTTGGTCGAGTTTCAAGGTAAGCACTGAATTTTTATCCAATACAACTATGGTTTTTTTGGATAAAGATGCCAAAGAAACAAGTATGGAGAAAAATATTAATCCCATGATCAACGACAAGACAAAATAGCCAGCCATGGAAGCCAGCATCATTTTAAAAAATTGTTTCATAATTATTTTATTTATTTGGTTAAACGGTTTTTTTATTTTTGGTAAAATTACAACAAAATATCCTTTATGACGCGAAAAAATTAAATTTGTTACAAAGTACATCAAAATTATTCTTATTTTTATGGTTTTTTTAATAATATTGATATTATGGTATGTTTTTCGCTGGGAAGCAATCTCGGAGACAGAATTTCTTTTTTACGTCAAGCCCTGCAAATGATGGAGGTACAGCTTGGAACCATGCTTTCGGTTTCCTCTGTTTATGAAACCGAGCCTTGGGGTGTTGAAGGTCATCAAAATTATTTTAATCTTGTTGCGTGGTTTGATACCAAGCTGTTGCCAGAAAAAGTTTTAGGAAAAACAATGACTATTGAAAAAGAATTGGGAAGAATTCGCCTGAAAAATCAAATGGAACCTCGCGTCATGGATATTGATATGCTGTTTTATGATGATCGAATAATAAATACCAAATCGTTGATAATTCCTCATCCTTTAATAAAAAAGCGTAATTTTGTAGTGGTTCCATTAGCTGAAATTTCAGGAGGTTTTTTGCACCCCGTGCTGAATGTTACCATCAATGAATTAGTGAAAACATGTGAAGATACTTCTTTTATAATAAAAACAGATATTAATATATAAAAAAATGCTGTACAATTTTATAGCCATCGAAGGGAATATAGGTGCCGGAAAAACATCATTAGCAACAAGAATGGCAGAAGAGTTTAATGCTCGGCTCATTTTGGAACAATTTGAAGACAATACGTTTCTTCCAAAATTTTATCAAGATCCTTCAAAATATGCTTTCCCGCTTGAGTTGACGTTTTTGGCAGAACGATACCAACAATTGAAAGATAAGCTAACCAATCGTGATTTGTTTAATCCGTTCACAATTTCCGATTATTATATTTATAAATCGGAGATTTTTGCAAAAAAAACTCTTCCCGAAGATGAGTTTGCTTTATACTCACGTTTGTTTCATATCATTAACTCTACGTTGCCTAAACCTGATTTGCTTGTATATTTATATGTGGAAGTTCCGCGACTCAAAAAGAATATTACAATAAGAGGCAGGGATTATGAACAAAATATTGAACACGACTATTTGGAGCGGATTCAATCGGGCTATTTTGATTTTATAAAACAGCAACAGGATTTACGGATATTGATACTTGACATCAATCACCTTGATTTTGTTCATAACGATGCCGATTACAGAAAAATTGTTGATTTGATAATGAAAGAATATCCTATCGGTGTGCATCGGATTGTTGGTTTCCATAACGAGATGCAATGATAGAATGATACAATGATAGAATGATACAATGATAGAATTATACAATTATATAATGAATTTAAGTTTCAGTGTACTTCTGTTACTTTAGACTGTGCTACTCTGTGGTTAAAAAGAAAAAACCACCTTGGCAGGCAAACAATGCCCATTCAGCAGTGATTCCAACCGCTGTCGCTACTATCCTATAAGACTTTGCCTATATCATTGAGTGAAGCGTTCACTCAAAGTGAAGGCTTCACTAACAAAACAAGATTTTTTCAATTAGGCATATTTAACCATTTAAAACCAAAAAGCACTATTTATAATAGGGTTAATTCTTTTTTTGAGGTGCTAAGAAACGAAAACTGATAGAAGAGATGCAGCGCAAAGCGGAGCAAGGTTCCATGCAAATGCAGGGAGAAGTCATGGAGCTTGCCATTGAGGAATGGTTGGCTGCTCAATTTCCATTAGATACGATAGAAGAAATAAAAAAAGGAGCAAGAGGTGGCGATTGCATTCGAATTGTAAATACGCATTCGCATCAAAATTGCGGTACCATCTATTACGAAAGTAAAAGAATCAAAGATTTTCAGGCTAACTGGATTGAAAAATTCAAAACGACATCAGAGAGAAAAGTGCAAATATAGGTGTCATTGTAACCGAAGCCATGCCGAATGATATGGAAAGAATGGGATTGAAAGATGGCATTTGGATATGTTCATTCGAAGAATTCAAAGGCTTATGAATCGTATTAAGAGAATCCATCATACAGATAAATAATGCCATTACCGCACAAGAAAATCATGGTGATAAAATGCACATGTTATACGATTACTTAACAAGCAATACATTTCGTTTACAAGTGGAAGCAATTGTTGACGGCTTTACCCAAATGCGTATTGATTTAGACAGTGAGAAACGAGCCATGCACAGCATTTGGAAAAAACGCGAAAAGCAAATCGAAAAAGTTACCATCAACACCATTGATATGCGTAGTTCCATTAAAGGAATTGCCGGCAATGCAATTCAATCAGTCAAGTTGATGGAGTTGCCGGAAACGAATATGGAAGAGGAGACAGAAAACAAATTATACCCTGAAACGTAAAACCGATCCCGCTCCGAAAAGTCATTTGTCTAAAATATGAATTATGATCATCAGACTATTTTGATATTCATAGCTATTTATTGTAAAAATAGGTTCTACTGGGAATTTTGTGGAAGCATGTTCAAATAG
>CAIWVT010000026.1 GCA_903916135.1 uncultured bacterium | reverse complement strand
TAAAAATGAAATAAAAAATTGAGTTCCTACGTTTAGTGAGTAAACTGATTAATTAGTTGATTGAGTTAATTAGTCGAATAAGTTACATGGTGAGGCATGGGAAATAATAATTGATGCAAAACACGAATATAAAGATAATAATTTTTAATTAAATATAAAAAACAAATAAATGGCATTCGGACAAAATAGTTCAAATTTTTTCAGGGCGTTACCACCAGTCATAAAAAACCTGTTGATTATCAATGTCATTTTTTTTGCTGGCACTTGGATTCTATCACAGACAACAGATATAGATTTATCTAAATATCTTGCACTTTATTATATCAAATCTGATTTCTTTTATCCTCATCAATTTGTTACGCACATGTTTATGCATGGAAGTATTGGACATATCTTTTTCAATATGTTTGCATTATGGATGTTTGGAATTATATTAGAGCAATTATGGGGGAGTAAAAAATTCCTTAAGTTCTATATTATTTGTGGATTAGGAGCAGCTTTGTTCCAAACTGGTGTTATGTACATCCAAGAACTATACTATACATCTCATTTAACACAAGATCAGATAAAGATGATAGCTGAAGAAGGATATTCCATTTTACAACAAAGTAAAAACTATACGAATAGTGCAGCTAGTGGTTATAATGCTCTTTTAAATATACCGATGGTAGGTGCATCAGGAGCTATTTTTGGAGTATTAATGGCATTCGGAATGTATTATCCAAATTCAAAATTATATCTTCTATTTCCTCCTATACCTATTAAAGGAAAGTATGCTGCAATAATTGCCCTTGTATTTGGATATATTGTTGACAAATGGTTTGGTGGCGGTAATGTTGCACATTTTGCACATTTGGGAGGAATGTTAACCGGCTATATAATGATAAAAATATGGAAGCGAAAATCCAATAACGACAACTTCTATGAACAATTATAATTTCAAAAATTTCAGCAACACTAATCCCAATTTCGGGCAACGTCAGCCATCTCCTTTTGATGGTATAAAAAGGTTTTTTACTGGAAAAACAATGTTGTCCATATTGATAATTATTAATATTGCTGTTTTTCTAATAATAAATCTTATCAGTTTATTCTTTGTATTATATAACAAGAATAATTTTCATTCAGGCGATAGTGGACCAACCATGATTGGATATTGGCTGGCAGTTCCATCCAACCTTGAATTTCTGGCTCAACGACCCTGGACTTTATTTACCAATATGTTTTTGCACGAAAACCTTTGGCATTTGTTTTTCAATATGCTGATGTTGTATTTCGGCGGCGTGCTCTTTAAACAATATCTTGGAAGTAAGAAGCTATTAATCACGTACATTTTTGGTGGTTTAACAGGAGCTGTTTTTTATATAGCATCCTATAATTACTTTCCAGCTTTTGCTAAGGAGGTGCCTATTTCTGTTGCAATGGGTGCATCAGCATCTGTTTTGGCAATAATTGTAGCAATTGCAACCTATATTCCTGATTATATGGTTAGGTTATTTCTTATTGGACAAGTAAAGTTCAAATGGATTGCCGTTGTTTTTGTTATTACTGATTTGTTGAGTATAAAAGAAAAAGACAATTCTGGAGGACATTTAGCCCATCTTGGGGGTGCTTTCTTTGGATTGATTTATATTTTAGCATTAAAAAAAGGCTTGATAACCAAACAACTGTTCAACCCCATCCGCAAGATGTTTAAACGCAAACCCAAAATGAAAGCTACCTATTCTACCAAAAAATCTGTAACCGACGACCAATATAACTACAACAAAAAACTCCATCAACAAAAAATTGATTCCATCTTGGATAAAATAAAGAAATCGGGCTACGAAAGTTTGAGTAAGGAAGACAAGGATTTGTTGTTTCGGGAAAGCAAGAAATAAGGATTATGATTTTTGCTTTTTTTCAAAAAAATAAATTTGAAAAAAATATTTCCTGCACAGAAATTCCCCACCTAAATGCTTCCTACTATTGTGCCCTATTGTGTCTATTGTGGTGAATATTTTGTCCTTAAAAGAATTAAAACTAACAGCCTTATAGCCTAAATCCTAAAACCCTAATCGTGAAATATCCAACTCGCCCCGAAGTTAAAGGTGCGGTCGGGCATCGGATAATGCGGCACCGTGAAGTTGTCGTAGCCTATCAAACCACTCAAGAAGTTGGTCAGCTTGAAATAAAAGCGCACCCGTTTCACTTTCATATTCACAAACACATCGGCAAACAAATAATTGCCCACCTTGCGCTCGTTTTGCAAATAGAAACTGCGCGTGGCAGGTTGATACGCATCGGCATAATACTTCGTATTGTAGAGCAAATCAATACCAAACTGCGCAAACAAAGCTTTCTTAAACATATGTGTGGAGAAAAAATAGGATTGCATAGCTGCCCACTGCGGACGGCGCAGGAGGTTGGTTTTGTCGATATATTGATACACCACCTTGTTGTCAATCTCAAACTTGCCGATGACGAAATTCTTAAACGCATAAGCCGAAAGCGCATTGATATAACTGCCCACATAT
>CAIWVT010000025.1 GCA_903916135.1 uncultured bacterium | reverse complement strand
TTCAAGTTGTAATAGCAAATCCATTTTCAGTAGCGGAATCAATTTCTCTGCATAAAGGTTGCCATAATGCAATTTATATGGAGCGTGATTACAACTGCTCAAATTTTCTTCAATCAAAAGACCGTATTCATCGTGTAGGTTTATCAGCCGCCCAAATAACCAAATACTTCTATATTATTTCAAGCAATTCAATTGATGAGATTATTAATAATCGACTAAAAATTAAAATTGAGCGTATGGAGAATATTATTAATGACGACATCCCGCTTTTCAATCGCATTAATGATGATGATGAAACCGATATACTTAAAGAGCTAATCAGTAATTATGCTAACAGATCTTAGAGGATACGAAAATTTAGGAACACCCCAATATTTTTTTGAGTTGTTATGTTCATTAAACAATGACGACGAAACAATTTGGTCAAAAAGAGATATTGAGCAATTGTTTTACAATAAAATTATTGATAATCGATCAATCTTTGATGGATGCTTGGTTTTAGGATTTAAAATATCGATTATAATTTTAGATCATAATGATAGAATTACAATAAATAAGAAATTCAAGGATTACTTATTTAGCCAAAAACAAATGTGTGACAAATTTGTTGAATTTCTTTTTACAGCTCTAAATAAGGATGAGAATTTTCATGTAATTTTTTCTTCAGAACATATTTCTTATGATATTATCTATCATTCAACTCAAATAAATAATTCAGCTTTCGGGTTTAAATATTCTAATTTTAAACAATTACTAATCGATTTTGATATTATTCAAATTCATCCAAGCAAAGAATTAAAAAAGTATATTCTCAATTCTCGTTATAAGAAGATTTTTGACAAAATAATTCTGCCAGAAATTAAAAAAAGAAAAATCGGATTAGAGGACTTAAAAAAATCTTTTGACCAGCAACAAATATATGGAGAAGAAGCTGAATTGTTCGTGTTAAAATTCGAAAAAGAAAGGCTTGAAAATAAAGATGGTATCGATTGGGTTGCTGAATATTCTATTGCGGAGGGCTATGATATTTCCTCTTACCAATCTAAAGAATCAGTTACTAATGATCTTTTTATCGAAGTAAAATCTTTCATAGGAAATCCTTACTTTTTTTGGTCAAGAAATGAAATGGATGTATCAAGGATTAAAGGAGACAGTTACTTTTTATATCTTGTAAATCGCAATAAAATTAATGAAAGAGATTATAAACCATTAATGATTCAAAACCCTTTTAAAAATGTCTTAAGTAATAACGATTGGATCAAAAAGATTGAAAAATATAAAATTGAATATAAAGTTTAAAATAGTTTTTATATCAAAAGGTATAAAGTTGAAGATTAAAGTTTAAGTTTACCTAATTTTTAACCCGCTCATAAGATGTTCCAATCTCTGTCGCCTCTATCCTAAATGCTTCAAGCTTAAATTCGAGTTAGTGAAGGCTTCGCTCAAAGCATAAGGCAGGAGGATTATTGGTTGATTGAGTTAATTGGGTTAATTGGTTATAGGGTCAGGGTGCGAAGTTACAAACTGTCGCACAACGGGCACAACAAGTAAAAGGTTGCAGACAAACATAAACACATATAAAAATGAATACGGGAGAAATCATCATATACCAAAATAGGGAAGGCAGTATCAAAATTGATGTTCGCATGGAAGATGAAAGCGTTTGGCTTACACAAGATCAAATTGCTATCCTCTTTGGCAAAGGCAGAAGCACGATAACGGAGCATATTGGAAATGTTTTTAAAGAAGGAGAGTTAGAAGAAAAAGAGGTATGTCGGGATTTCCGACACACCACTAAACATGGAGCAATTGAAGGTAAAACCCAAGAGAAAGTTGTAAAATATTACAAACTTGATGTAATTATTTCGGTGGGCTACCGAGTGAAATCAGCGCAAGGGACACAGTTTAGGATTAGGGCAACGCAAGGGAATTTAAATTGAAATGAATTATAATCCCAACATCCATCACCGCCGTAGCATCCGCCTGAAAGGATATGATTATTCACAGGCTGGATTGTATTTTGTTACGATAATCGTGCACGACAGGAAACGATTTTTTGGGGAAATACGGGATGGGGAAATGATATTGAATGATGCGGGGATTATGATACAAAAATGGTGGCAAAAAATACCGGAAAAATTTCCGGATATTGAAATGGATGTTTACCAAATTATGCCGAATCATTTTCATGCGATTGTAAAAAATAATGGAATGGGCGTAGGGGCGAACCCACGTGTTCGCCCCGATAACGATGATGATGGGGACGCGTGTGTTCGGATTATAGGGCAGACACATGGGTCTGCCCGTACGACGGCGGATGCGGATGCCGACGGGGGTATGGGAAATATATTGGGGGAACACATGGGTTCGCCCGTATGGCGGGTGGTGCAATGGTTCAAAATGATGACGACAAATGAATATATCCGTGGGGTTAAAACGTTGGGATGGGCGCGGTTTAATGGGAAATTGTGGCAACGCAATTATTATGAACATATCATTCGTAATGAACAATCATATCAAAACATATCGAATTATATTATCAACAATCCTGCAAAATGGAAGAAGGACAAATTTTTTGGCACTGAACCGAATGACACATAAAAAATAAAATTACGGTATCTTTAATGGGGTTAGGGAAGAGTCTGGATAATTGGTTAGTCAATTGGTTAATTGGTCAATTAGTTGATTAGTTGATCCCGACACTCCCGACACTCGACAGGTTAGCTTACGGGACAGGGAATTTGAAAAATAACAGCTACTTTATCGGCATTATATTAGATTGATTTTGGATTAAAATATAGAAAGTATTGGTATAATATGCCGAAAGAAATGGTATTGGTGCATATAAAAATAGAATTAATTTTAGTTGTATGTTACGGTATATTGCTTGTTATTCCACCTTTTAACATTATCATGTTTAATAAATAGTTAATTATTGTTTTGCATCATTAATTCTATAAAATAAATTAGGTTTATCCGAAAAAATTTTCGTTATTTTGCACTCCGTATTCATAAACAAATCAATAATAAAAAAATCTTTCGTATAAAGCAACGAAACGTAGAAATTTATTGTCATTAATAATAGAGAAAAATAAAAACATTAATTTACAAAATAAGTTTGAAAATAAAAGTGGAGTCCAGAACCCACTTAAAAAAACGGAGCTTAACAAAAGCTAAAAGATTAAAAAATAAAACAATTAACGCATGAAAAAAACATTATTATTAACTGCAATTGCTATTGTAGCATTTGCAACAGCAACAGTTGCTCAAACGAAAAGTGCAACAACAGATGTCAAGTATCGTAGGAGTTCGCTACATACTATGATAGTTGAAACAGAAAAATTCCCGAACAAAGATGTAGTCGTCAACGCATTTAATAATGCGCCTTTCCCTGAAAAATACAACAATCATTCAATTGCAAACAAATCATTTGACCCTTCTGATTATCCTTTGACAAAAGCAGAAAAAGCCACTATATTTAAAGAACAATCAAAAGCAGGAAAGCTTGCTACCAGTTCGACAAATATAACGATAGATACAGCAGCCAAAGAACTTCCTTTGAAAATTCAGAAGTATTTGAATGAAAAGAAAATCGCAAATCAATTAGTGGCAAAATGGTTTAACAGACAAGCTGATGGCACTTTCGACATGAGTTTGATTCAAGAACGTGGTTTTTACAATGCATCTGAAATGGAAGCAAACATCGCCAAAGGAGCCGCAAGAGGCACTGCATCTTTGGCGGATGCAGGTATTGAACTAATTGGAAACACATTTGTGGTTGTTTCAAGGTTTAATTTTGTAAGTAATGAAATTGTTGCACGAATTGCGAGAGAAGCAGCATACCTTGCAGCTAATAAAATTTCAGTTCCTGCTTTGCAACAATCAGCCATCAAAGCTGCTGATGTAGCTTATGATAAAGCAAAAGAAGGCTATTCTGTTTGGGCTACTGCTTTTTTATATAAATTGGTATGGAATGATTCAACGGAAGCTGTTTTTTACAATGATTTATGGATGGATAAAAAAAGTCCTGACGCAAAAAAGAAAGAAGCCTTTGACAAAACAGATTTGTTTAAACTTCAATTTATTGGAGACGAAAGTGCCGTAGGATTAGTTTTGTTTTCATTGAAAGAAAAAAGAACTGAAGCACAAATCATAGAAATTGCTACAATTAGAACTATTGATGCTGTTTACTCAAAACTTCAAAAGAAATATGACGTGTTTAAAACCAAAACACCGCTGTTTACAGGGAATCCAATCACGGCTAAAATTGGTCTGAAAGAAGGATTAGAAGGTGGCGACAAATTTGAAGTGCTTGAACAAACCCAAGATCCAAAAACCGGATTGACAAAATATGTGTCAAAAGGAACCATCACGGTTGATGAAAAATCAATTTGGGACAACCGATACAACGCAGGTGACGAACCCGCCGCAGACGGAACGACTCCCGCAGTAAAATTAGATTGCACCACATTCAAAGGCGGATCTAAATTCTTTGCAGGGATGCTAATCCGACAAGTAAAATAAATTCTGATTAGCCTGCTATTCGATTATGAACGAATGGCAGGCTTTTTATTTATAACTAAAAACAAATAATGTATGAAAACAATCGTAAAACAAACGTGTGTATTACTTTTATTCTTAATTGGCTTTTCAATGGTAGTGGATGCGCAAGCAAAAAAGAAAGCCAATAAAGATACCGAAGATTGGAGATACGAAATTGAATGTGTTTCTACCGGTGCAACAGGATCCTATTTAATAAAAGTTTGGTCCTACTCAAAAAATCCCACAGTGGCTATCAACCAAGCAAAGAAAAATGCTGTTCACGGAATTATTTTTAAAGGATTCACCGGGAAAGGTGCTGGCTGCACCCAAAAACCATTGGTAAGCAACCCTGCTCTTGAACAAGAAAAAGCAGAGTTTTTTAAAGACTTTTTTGCTGATGGCGGCAAATTTATGAAATTTGTTACCGTGTCCGGAGATGGCAGTATTAGTGCCGAAGACCGCATTAAAGTAGGTAAAGAATATAAAATTGGCATTGTTGTGTCTGTTTCTAAAGACCAGCTTCGTAAAGATTTAGAAGCTGCAGGTATTATTAAAGCCTTAGGAAATGGATTTTAACCATTTAGAAAAAACAATATGAAAAATAAGGTATTTATACTAGCGGCACTAACGCTAAGTATTTTTATTTTCGCGAGATGCACTACGCCTCAACAACATATTGCCGGCAACTATACATTTAAGACCGAATGTATGGGCGTTGAGCTTGACGGCTCCCAAACCCTGAAAGCTTGGGGTGATGGTCGCAATAGAACTGATGCCATTGAACAAGCCTATAAAAATGCAGTAAGAGACGTTTTGTTCATAGGTATTAGCAATGGTAAGCCGGATTGCAATATTAAACCCGTTATTTTCGAAGTTAATGCTCAAGAAAAATATGCAGACTATTTCAACAAATTCTTTGCTGATGGAGGCGCCTATAAGCAGTTTGTATCCGAAAAGGATGGCTCAAAATATCATATTGAAGTAGTGAAAGAACGCAAACAAGCAGGTTCTCAAGAAAAATATGGTATTATCGTTCGTGTGCTACGTGCAGAACTTATTACGAAAATGAAAGCAGACGGCATACTTAAATAAATTATTTTAAAAACGAAAACATTAAGAAAAATGAAAAAATTATTAAACACATTACTGATAGTAACCTGTGTGTTACTATTTTCAAATGCGGCTTTCTCTCAAGCCAAAAAACCAACCATTATGATTTTGCCAAGCGATGTATGGTGCAACACGAATGGTTTTATGATTGAATATGATAACCAAGGCACAAAAGTAAAAGTCCCTGATTATAAAAGAGCTTTCCAAGAAAGTGCCGATTTACTTTTAGTGATTAGCAAAATAAACGGACTGATGGCAGACAGAGGCTTCCCTTTGAAAAATGCCGAGTCTGTCTTAAAAAGCATCGCTAACGAAAGTGCTGAAGATGCTATGCTGACAAGCAAAGGAGGCGCAAGTGTTGCTGAAAGCCCTGTTGACAAATTAAAGAAAACCGCCAAAGCTGACATAATCATGCAATTAACCTGGACGGTGAACACAACCGGTCCGAAAAAATCTGTTACATTTAATTTACAAGGATTAGATTCTTATACCGACAAACAAATCGCAACTGCCGCCGGAACGGGAACACCCTCCTTTTCTGCCGAATTGCCTGTTTTGTTAGAAGAAGCCGTCTTAGCTCATCTGGACAATTTTAACAGTTCGCTTCAAGCGCATTTCGATGATATGTTCGAAAACGGACGCGAAATAACCATTAAAATTAAAAAGTTCGATTCATGGGAAAGTGATTTTGAGACAGAATTTTCGGGAAAAGAATTGGGTGATATCATTGAAGATTGGCTTACAAAAAACACCGTCAAAGGACGTTTTAGCACCACAGATGCAACAGAAAATATGATGTTTTTTGAACAAGTCCGCATCCCGCTGTATGATGCAACAGGCAAAGCTATTGATGCCCGTGGCTTCTGTAAAGAATTGCAAAACTTTTTAAAAAACCCACCTTATAGCATCATCAACAAACTTATGACGAAAGGTTTGGGACAGGTTACCATTGTTTTAGGTGATAAATAATTGAACGTAAAAAACAAAGCAATATGAAAAAAATCAATATCATTTTTGTGCTAATCTTTGCTTTAAGCGTAGGTATAGCACAAGCACAAGGCACCGATGGCAAAATGTCTGATAAAGGCAGATTAGCTCTTGCTGCTTGGGTTCCGCAACAAATAGAAAATATGCCGGAAGCCTCCAGAAAAAATCTTGAAAATAAACTTACGCAAATCATAAATGCAAATGGCATGAGCAGCAATGTTATGAATGCTCGATTTATTATGTCGGCAAATGTAACCGTACAAACAAAAGATATCACCGCAACCGCTCCTCCTATGCAGGCTTATACCTTGGATGTTACGCTTTATATTGGTGATGGCTATGAAGGCAAAAGTTTTGCTAGTACCACTATTACAGTTAAAGGCGTTGGCGAGAACGAAACCAAAGCGTATAATGCTGCACTGAAAAATATAAAAGTCAGCGATCCCGCCTATCAGACTTTCATTGAAAAAGGAAAAACAAAAATTATTGAGTATTACAACGCACAATGCGACTTTATTATCAAAGACGCTAAATCACTTGCAGGCATGAATAAATTTGGGGAGGCTCTTTGGAAACTTACATCCATTCCAGATGCTTGCACCGAATGTTGGAATAAATGTATGCTTGTAGTGCCAACTATTTTTCAACAAAAGATAGATTTTGAATGTAAGACCAAACTCGTTGAAGCAACCAATTTGTGGAATGCAGGACAAAGTTGGGATGCAGCACAACAAGCAGGTGCAATTCTTGCCACCATAGATCCAAAATCTTCGTGTTTCGCTGAGTCAAAAGCCTTATCAGATAAAATTGCCAAACGAATCCAAGAAGTGGACAAACGTGAGTGGAATTTTAAATACGATCAGGAAATCGGTTTAGAACGAGATATGATAAAAGCCTATCGTGATGTGGGTGTCGCTTGGGGCAATGGTCAACCACAAAATGTTACCTATAAAACTTTGTGGTAAGGAGTTCAAAAACATCAAAAGTTTAACCACAACAAGTTTTTAAAACAAAACTCAACTATTTAAAAAGGCTTGCCTCCTATTTGGAGACAAGCCCTTTTAATTTTTATTTTAATACTCCGCCATCATAAACACCAAATCACTTTATCACATAACCAAAGCTAAGCCCAAAACCAAAATTGGAGTACTTCAAATGATAAATAATTGTGTTTCGATTTTGTCTAAAAATAGGTATCGTTCGCATATTGACACCAACACCTAA
>CAIWVT010000024.1 GCA_903916135.1 uncultured bacterium | reverse complement strand
TTCATCAATTAATAATTCTCTTAATTTTCTAGCATATTTATTCGATAGCCAAGAATTTGGAATAATATATCCAATAAAGCCTTCATTTTTAGTTAAAAGCGTTATTGCTTTTTCTGTAAATAAATAATATACCTCAGAATGACCAATCACTGTAGAATATTTTTTTCTGTAATATTGAACATCGTTTTCATCTAAAGTAGCTCCATATGGCGGATTTCCAATTACAACATCAAAACCATGGTTATCGAAACCTTTACTTTTTTCTTTATAAGAAAAAGCTCCTTCTTGCATTTCATCAAGATAATCTCTGTCGCCAGGATCAGGGTAATCTAAAAGACCTAATTCAAGAATTATCTTGCGGGTTTCTGCAAAACGATCAATTGGCTTTGGTTTTGGTTTAAGATAACGGGGAAATACTTGCGGAAATTCTAAAAACCAATTAAAGGCTTTGTCGCCAGCCACAGAGGGATCATCAATGAGAGAGTTGCCGCATTTGATGTTGTTGTTCAAATCGTTCAACTTGCGATTTGGGCGGGCAGTGCGCAGCCAAAGAGATAGTTTGGCAATTTCGACGCTTTCTTCGTTTAAATCAACACCAAAAAGATTGTTTTCTAATATGCTGTTTTCAATATCGCTCAATACCAAACTGGCTCCAAATAGTTTGGCTTGGAGTTCATCAATATATTTGTGTTCGTGAATCAGAAAGTCTAAAGCCTGATTTAGAAATGCACCCGAACCACAAGCGGGGTCACAGATTTTGATTTGCAACAGCCAAGTGCGATATTTGATAAGGTTATCAGCTAAGGCTTGTTTGATGGGTTTAGGTCTGCTATTATCAGCGGTATAATCTTCTTCGTTAATTTCGAGTTTGATTTTCATCTCTGTGCACAGTTTGCCGACTGTGTTGTCAACAATATATTTAGTGATGTATTTGGGTGTATAAAATATGCCGTCTTTTTTGCGTTTTGTTTTGCTCTTGTCAATTTCTTTGCCTTCAAGTTGTGCTTTAATTTCATCCAACTCGTTAAGTGAATTTTCAAATATATGACCTAAAATATTTACGTCAACTTCGCTGTCGAAATCATAATCAGAAAGCTTTGCCGTATGCTTTTTTAGTAATTCATCATCAATTATAAGAGAATTGAGAATAGGGTCATCTTGAAATAAACCACCATTGTAAGCAAAAACATTATAACGAGTCCCTTCAGAGCCTTTGTTCAGATATTCAAAATACCTCATGAAGCGTTTATATAAAGGTTTATATTCATCCATGTCAATCAAATCCTGCCAATCGCTTAAAACCAAACGAACTGAATTGGGCGGCAACAATTGGCGATCTTCGGCAAAAAACAAAAACAAAAATCTGTCTAATAACTTTTGCGACATTTTAAATAGTGTCAGAGCATCAAATTGAGGATTCAATAATACTAAATTCTGATGTAGCTCTCTTTTGAAAAGGGAATAATCGGCATAGAGTTTCTTGGTGATTAAATCTTCAGTACTTAGGGATTCGTTCTTTATTTGCTTAGGAATTCCTTTTTCAATGTTCTCACAAGCAAGGCATAAATACAGTAACTCAAATTCTTCTTTCGTGAGCGTAAATAAATTAAATTCTAAATGTTCGATGGCATTGTCAACATAAAACCGGAGTTTTTCAAAGTTCGATGTTATCACATACACACATTCGGGTTGGTTGTTTTTATAACCAAAGGCTTGGTTTTCAATTTTGCCTAAATCAATGGTTTCGGTTCCTTTAAGCTCAATTACTGCTTTTACAACATCATTAAAAATAATAGCACCATCAGCCTTTTTTGCATCTTTGACATTTTTATATTCTGTGGTTAAGTTGAAGTTTGGTTTGGGATTTTTGGTGTAGCCCAACACTTCGACAAATAAATCAGTAAGAAATCCTTCTTGATATTGTTCTTCTTTGCTGCTGCGGATGTTCTCCTGAAGAATAGGATTGTGGAAATGCTCAGAAAAAATAGTATAAGCAGCACTGATGGCTTGCTTGTCTATTGTTTTTAGATACTTGGTTATAACTGAATTTTGGAAGAATGGCATAATAACTCTTTATGGCAAAATAATTTTGTACAAATATACGAGTAAAATAATTATTGGCGAATAATTTTTTATTAATTCAACAGAAATATTTTTCCGTCCCATTAGGCAGTAGGCTCTGCCTCCGTCGGAAATATCAAATAAGGCTGTGCCTTTTAATAAGATTTTCTATACTGTACTTCAAAATAAAAGGCTTGACTCCTCTCGGAATCAAGCCTTTCACATTATCCATCCACACCTCCGCTACTTCTTCGCCGTTGTTTTGTCGGCAAACGGCACTACTTCCACCCACATACCTTTGGTGCGGGCATAGATGCCGTCGTCATACATGGCGTCGCAGCTAACCGTTGGCAGATAGAAACGCCCAAGGTA
>CAIWVT010000023.1 GCA_903916135.1 uncultured bacterium | reverse complement strand
TTCAGTACTTCCGACACTGTTGATTTTATTGTTGAGTGCAGACAATCAGTAAATGACCCAGGCTTCAGACTTCAATGGTTTTTATCATTTTAGTATCTTTTATCATAATTGGAATTTCAACGTATTATTTTATTAGAAACCTAAACGATAACAAAAACATTGATATTTTAAGCGAAAAAGGCATGTCAATTCTTATAGAACTGCAACATGGATTATCAGATTTTGACACTATAAATTCAGTCCAGCAGACGGCTTTGTCCAACCGCTTAAAGAAACTGTCCAATGTGTTTTTTACAGATATAAACGTCTTTGATACTAAAGGCGATTTGGTTTCATCCTCCCGTTCTCAAATATTTAACGAAGGTCTTATTTCAAGAAAAATGAACGCCTGTGCATACAGGCAAATGATAACGGAGAAACCCACACAGTTCATTCAAAAGGAAAACATTGGCAAGCTGCAATATTTTTCGGTATATGTTCCGTTTTATAATAGAAATGGAAAAGTTTTGTATTATGTTAATCTGCCCTATTTTGCCAAAGAAAGTGAATTAAAAAAAGAGTTATCCTCTTTTCTCATGGCATTCATAAATATTTATGTTTTCTTAATTGCATTGACTGTTTTGATAGCACTTTTCGTAGCCGGGCGTATCACTCGTCCTTTAAATATTATTCGAGAAAAGATTAGTAATGTGAAACTTGGCAGTCAAAATGAAAAGATTAATTGGCCCCGTCGTGACGAAATAGGGAGCTTAATTTCCGAATACAATAGAATGATAGATGAGCTTTCAAATAGTGCCAATCTACTTGCCCGTTCGGAAAGGGAAAACGCGTGGCGTGAAATGGCAATGCAAGTTGCTCATGAAATCAAAAACCCATTAACCCCCATGAAACTGAGTGTTCAATATCTTGATAAAGCATGGAAAGATAAAGTTCCCGATTGGGCAACACGTCTCGAACGGTTTACTAAGAATATTGTGGAACAAATTGATTCTCTTTCTACTATTGCATCAGAGTTTGCCTATTTTGCAAAGATGCCGATTGCACAAAATGAAGTTATCTCACTTAATGGGGTCATTAAAAGTGCTGTGGAAATCTTTAAGCCGAATTCAAACGTAAGCATTTCGTTAGTTTTTAATACGCTGAAAGATGTAAAAATATTTGCTGACAAAAAGCAGATTATGAGGGTGATGAACAACTTATTGAACAATTCTATTCAAGCCATTGGTATCAATAATCAAGGGAGTGTCGAAGTTGGAATTTCGACAAAGGGAGCAAAAGTTATAATTTCTGTAAAAGATAATGGCGAAGGCATCTCCGAGGAGATGAAAGATAAGATTTTTATTCCTAATTTTTCTACTAAGTCGGAAGGCATGGGCTTGGGCTTGGCTATCGTTAGCAGTATAATTGAAAACTACGAGGGAAGAATTTGGTTCGATTCAGAAATAAATGATGGTGCTACTTTTTTTATTGAATTGCCACTATTAGAAGACATTAATGCGTAATCTATGCTAGTTGCTATAAGTTCATAGTTTATGCTAAACTCCGTCTGGTATAATGCCGCGCGGGGACTATTACAGATTCTGTTTTATTATTACGAAAGAGGAAGAAGAGCCGCTCAATTGTGAAGATGAAACGCTCCTGCCTTTAGACAGCTACCGTGTGGACACAAATTGTTACCTTTGCACTTAAAAAAGATGAATAAAACAAGTCATACTCCAAATTTTCAAGGAATCTTTTCTGATAAACGTTTAGATAAACGAGGAAATAATATCAGCTCCATGCTTATCAGC
>CAIWVT010000022.1 GCA_903916135.1 uncultured bacterium | reverse complement strand
GCGATCATCCTGCTCTTGCTGGTCATGATTTAAGTCCGGGCAACACATTGACAGGTTCTACTCCCGATTACTATACTCCGGCAGATCTCACAGGCAAAGAACCAAGCGGTGATTACATCAAGCCTGAGGACATCCTGAATCAAAATTATCCGAATCCATTTTCAGATAGAACCACTATATCGTTTACTATTTCCGAATCTAAATATATTAATGTTGTTATCTATGATTTTTCAGGCAATCAAGTAAAATCTCTGCTAAATAGAAACTATTCGCAGGGAAATTATACCGTGGAATGGGATGCAACAAATGATAGTGGCATGAGGCTTCCAAGCGGAACGTATTTCTATGTATTGAAAGCTAATAACGTTCAAATCTGTAAAAAGATGATTTTAATTAAGTAAAAAAATAGATTATCTAAACTCAATAATAAATTAATACTTATGAAAACAAAACAAATTATTTCGTTTGTGGTATGTATCATCATACTGTCATTTGCCAGTGTCTCAGCCTTACATTCACAGACCTTAGGCGTATTGATAAACGACACAAACCAAACCTACAAAGGTTATACATTGTTTGCGCCCAAGCAAAACACTATGACCTATTTGATTAATAATAACGGACAAAAGCTGCATGAATGGACCCACAGCACATTTGCCCCCGGACAAGCAGTGTATTTATTAGAAAACGGACATCTGTTGCGCACCTGTATGACACAAGGAAACCTTGGCACTGGTGGCGGAGAAGGCGGCAGAATTGAAGAATATGATTGGGACGACAATTTGGTGTGGAGTATGGACTATTCTACATCAACCTATATGCAACACCACGATATAAAGAAATTGCCCAACGGAAACATCATTATGTTAGTGGTTGAGAAAAAGACCTTGGCGCAAGTTGAAGCTGCCGGATTTGATACGGCTACATTTCAGCCAGATGTTCATCAAAGCGGATTTATTTTGCCCGATTGTATCATAGAAATTCAACCTACTTATCCCACCGGTGGCACTGTAGTTTGGGAATGGCATGTATGGGACCATCTGATTCAAAACCATGATGCAACAAAATCAAATTATGGAGTTCCTAGCGCACATCCCGAACTTATAGATTGTGCAGGCGACCACAGAACCAAACCCATGTTTTGGAATCACATGAATTGTATTGACTACAATGCTGCTTTCGACCAAATTGTTATGAGTGTGAGAGGCAACAGCGAGTTGTGGGTGGTTGACCATACTACTACCACTGCCCAATCGGCTTCTCATTTAGGTGGAAATAGAGGAAAAGGAGGCGATTTGCTGTATCGTTGGGGCAATCCATTATGTTACGGAATTGGAAATACTACCAATCAGAAATATTTTGAACAACACGACGTGGAATGGATTAAATCAGACTGCCCTGGGGCAGGTAATTTGTTGTGCTTTAACAATGGTGTTAACCGTAATTATTCAA
Organism: uncultured bacterium; assembly: GCA_903916135.1. Lineage (GTDB taxonomy): Bacteria > Bacteroidota > Bacteroidia > Bacteroidales > CAIWKO01 > CAIWKO01. Next base: position 807 of record CAIWVT010000022.1, on the reverse strand, counting down.
CAGTGGACGAAATCACGCCTCCCGTTGATGTCAGTGGAAATTACGCTTATACTACCGGACAAGCATTCGCACCAACAAATTTCACATGGAGCTATTCAATGACTTCGCCCGATACCGTTTTTGCTCACGACATCTCTGGTGCACAACGCTTGCCCAATGGCAATACCTTGATAGATGCAGGTCCGTTCGGAACTTTCTATGAAGTTACTGCTGCTAAACAAATCGTATGGAAATATGTGAATCCCACAGATAATACAGGTCCTTTGATTCAAGGAGATACTATACCTAACAATCCCGTTCGTCCTGAAGAAAAAATGAATTCTGTGTTTAGAGTATATCGCTATCCAACCACGTATGCAGGCTTTGCAGGACATGTGTTGACACCCGGCAGTGTGATTGAATTAAATCCTACAGGAGTTCAATCCTACACAAATAATACCTCTACCTTGCAATGTTATCCAAATCCATTCACCAATAAAATTTATATTACGAATAAAACAGGTGGGGAAACCTATGAATTATCTAATTTGATGGGTAAGATTATTTGGCAAGGAACGGAAGTGGAAAAACAAGACTTCTCTGCGCTTTCGCAAGGTGTTTACTTCCTTAAAATAACGGCAAACCATACCATTCAAACCCTCAAAATCGTTAAACAATAAAGCAATAACAACATATCAAAATCCAAGTTAGGCTCCGTGAAATGCAAGTTAGGCTTCATGAAATGTAAGTTAGGCTCCGTGAAATGCAAGTTAGGCTCCATGAAATGCAAGTTAGGCTCCATGAAATGCAAGTTAGGCTCCGTGAAAT
>CAIWVT010000021.1 GCA_903916135.1 uncultured bacterium | reverse complement strand
GGTTAGAGCATCAGATTGTGGTTCTGAGGGTCGTGGGTTCGAGCCCCATTTTCCTCCCTAAATCTTTGACTTTATAAGTTTTATAAAGGAGAAAATAAAAAAGCTTACTCGTAAGGGTAAGCTTTTTTTTTTGGATTAAGGGTTTTCAATATAGCCCTATTGTTATATTATTTTCTTCGCCATAAAAAAAGCTTGCCTAAATTGGCAAGCTTTTTTCATCTCTTATAATAACTTTCCTCAAGAACTTTAGCGCACTTTAAGTACTTTAGGCACTCCAAGTACTTCCTTATTTAAAGCTCCCTTTAAAAGTCTCTAAATATTTATCATAGGTCATTTTGTCTTTATTGTTTTCAGCATAATAATGCAATATAGGTTCAAATTCCTTTGCGGTTCTATAACCTTTCACCATCGTTAGGGTTTCCAACTTTTCATTCAGAAATATAAAAGATGGGTAGGACATTTGTCCTTGCAACAATGAAATAGCCAATTGATGACTCGACCGTGGTGTGTTTGCACTTGGGTTTCTATAGGTTTTTCCATTGAAAACTATGGAGTCTTTTTGTTCAGCATTTAGTTTCACGGTATAGAAATTTTCTGCCATGTATTGTTTGATAATGCTATCCGAAAAGGTTTCTTTCACCATTTTCGTGCACCAACCGCACCAATCGGTGTAAACATCAATAAAGATTTTCTTTGGATGTGTTTTGTTCAAGGCAGCAGCTTCTTCAATGGTCATCCATTTGAATACCGCTTCGGTCTGTTTCTTCTTTTGCCCAAAAGAAGCCGAAATCATAAATAGAAGGGCAAAACTAATCAGGGTAACTTTTTTCATATTCATATTTTTTTAGTTTATACTAACGTCAGTTCACGCTTAAATAGTGTGCTATCTTCTCAAAAATTTTTTCCGTAATCATTGCCGATGCCTTTATGTCAGAAACTTGTTTGAAATTTCCATGCTTATTTCTGTAATTAATCAACGCTAAAGCAATATTATAACCGATATACGGATGTTCTTTCAATGCGTCGAAGGTAGCCGTATTGATATTTATCTTGTGAATGGCGGAAGGATTTACTTCCAAGAAAGAACGTATCGCACTAAATTTTGTGCTATCCATTTTGGGGATTTCCATAACTTGTTCAATCTTATAATAGCCGCCAAGCTGCATCCGATACTTAATAATTCTATCCGAAAAATAAGGTCCTATGCCTTTTATTTCCATCAGCTCTTCGGCAGAAGCCGTGTTTATTTCAACCAAAAGAGGCTTCGTTTCTTCTTTCTTAGGCGTGTAATTCTCATACGTTGGCTTGGAAATCTTTATTTCGATAAAGGGTTCCAATATCACATATTCCTCTTCCGAAATGCAATACATCTTTTTGAAATCTTCTTTTTTATAATACGTGCCGCCTTTTGCACGATAGTTCATGATCGTTTTTATCTGCTTATCGCGAAGCCCCAACTCTTGCCATTGCTCAATTGTCATGGTATTTGGGTCGAAAGGGAAGGGGGTGAGTTTTTGCTCTGCCACCGAGGTGTTGATATCATAAACATCGAAGGCTTCTTTTTGCGGATACGAAGCTGTCTTTTTTGTGTTAGGTTTGCGTTCTTTCAACAATGCGCTCACTTCTTTATCAAACTGAACGGCATCATAAGTTTTTTTAGGGATAAACAACGGTATGAAGATATAAAACAGCATAACAACAACTATCAACGAACTGAGAACAAAGATGCCGTTGCGTTCGCTCTTGTTGAATGAGAAAAAATCTTTCGTACTCATAATTTGCTACTTTTAATCTGCTATCAAAAATTATTTATGAAAGCCTTTCAAACTTTAAGGTTTTGCTTTTGGCAGATGCCGTATCTCATAATTATAGATACGGGCAGCGTTTATCGAATGATTTCTCGCACCAATATACAAAGGAATCGTTCCGCCTATCATCAATGCGCCTCCTCCCGCAAAATACCATTGCTGATTGTCGCCCATCAAGAATTTATACGCTGAATATCCAATCAAAGCAGCACCCAAAAGGGTTAACAATAGGGCAGGGTTGTTATTTCTTTTCACCATAAACATTTCGTCGTTTGCATCCTGATAGGGTTTGTACAGATCCTCCAATTTGGTCAGAGAAATGTTTTTTCCTTTGAAATCAAAGTCGGCGCCAAGCATTTTCTTGGTGATGCTGATAGTGTCGAGCGTATTGGTTTGTGCATGTGATAGCACTATTAGGAATTGAAGGCAGAGAAAGGTGAATAGGATTTTTTTCATGGCAATAAATTTTAGACAAAATTAAATAATTTCATTGTATAATTACACTAATAACTAATTTTGTAGAAAAAATATTTTATGAATGGTGATCCACACGTATATCAAACCCTCGAAAAGCTCAACATAGCCTTTGAATATATTGAGCATCCGCCTGCTCCAACCATTGAAATTGCTAAGCAATATTGGGCGGGACATGATGCCCAACATTGCAAAAATCTTTTCTTTCGCAACCACAAAGGCAATCGTCATTATTTGGTGATTCTTGATTGTGAACAAAATCTTGCCATACACGACATCGAGAAACGGTTGAAACAAGGCAAACTCACCTTTGCTTCCGAGCAACGTATGCAGAAACATCTTGGCTTGATGCCCGGCTCTGTGTCTCCTTTCGGTCTCATCTATGATACCACCAAAAATGTGCATGTATTTTTAGATATAAACCTAAAGAAATCAAAGCGCATCAGCTTTCATCCCAACCTGAACACTGCTTCCTTAATCATTTCTTTCGAAGATTTTTTGCGGTATTTGGACTATGTTGGCAACTCATTTGAATTCCTTGAAATATATTAGGCTTTTAGGCTTTAGACTATTAGACTATTAGTAAATGAAACTTGAAAACACAAAACTATGAACTATAAACTCGAAACCATGAACTCCAAACTCATCCTCGCTCTCGACCAAGGCACCTCAAGCTCCCGAGCCATATTGTTTGATGAGCAGGCACACATCGTTGGCATCGCGCAGAAAGAAACAAACCAACTGTATCCCCGTGCGGATTGGGTGGAACAAGATGCGGAAGAGATTTGGGCGAATCAGTTGCAAGTAGCCAAAGAGGTGATGCAGCAATGTGCCGTTTCTGCTTCGCAGATAGCCGCTATCGGTATCACCAACCAACGCGAGACGGTCGTTGTGTGGGACAAGCATACAGGCAAACCCGTCTATAATGCTATCATTTGGCAAGACCAACGCGGCATACAGGCATGTGAAACCCTTCGCGAACAAGGTTGGGAAGATTATATTCGCAACAACACCGGTTTGGTCATTGATTCTTATTTCTCTGCCACCAAGCTGCAATGGATACTGCATCATGTGGAAGGTGCTCGTGCAAAAGCCGAGCAGGGCGACTTTTTGTTTGGCACCTTAGATAGTTTTCTGATGTGGAAACTGAGTGGGGAAGTGCTGCATATCACCGACGTATCGAATGCTTCGCGCACCATGCTCTATAATATCAAAGAAAAATGTTGGGATAAAAAACTTATGGCGCTCTTTCAGATTCCTGAAGCGATGTTGCCCACCGTGGTGGATTCCGCTGCCGTGTATGGCGAAACCTGTATGGGTTTGTTCGATGGTGCTCAGATTCCGCTTTGCGCCATGATAGGCGACCAGCAGGCTGCTTTGTTTGGGCAAGCATGTTTTGAAGAAGGCACTGCGAAGAATACTTACGGAACAGGCTGTTTTATGTTGATGAACACGGGCACCACGCCTGTCGTGTCCCATCATGGTTTGCTCACCACCATTGCTTGG
>CAIWVT010000020.1 GCA_903916135.1 uncultured bacterium | reverse complement strand
ATAAGTGGGAAAATACAGCCCTGTATCTTCCCACTACTCTTAAATAGAGGTTAACAAATGACAGAAATTTATATTAGAACCAGAGAAAAAAGATACCGGTTAGGTAATTTAATGGATAGCGGCATGACTGAGAAACAAGCTATTAAAGAGGCTAAATTAGGCAAGAATTCTGCTCGAGATGTAAGGCAATGGAAGGGAATTAACCTCTATCCATTTGGTGATATTGACAAGCCTGAAACAACTACACAGCAATCCACTGTAGTTTCTAAAGTGTACGACACTGTATCTCATGAGAATGACAGTGTATTGATAGCAAAAATAAAAGAAGTTATTAATATTGTTTTAGAGGCTAGAATAAAGAATATTGAAGATAAGTTATCCTGTAGTTCAAGCGCAGTAAAGCTAAGACCAAAATTGAAAAGAACAATTAATAACTGTGTACCTACGTCATTCCGATTACCAAAAGAGTTAGTAAGACGAGCCAAAGATAAGGCTAAAAATGACCCAATGGGAGTCACAGGATTAAACTCAATAGTTGAGTCATTACTTTTTCAATATATCGATTCACCAGAAGATTTATTGGAATAATTTTTACTTGCAGATTATGACAGGTAGATATATGACTTCGTGACTTGTCCCAAGTCACTGCCACCGATAGGCTGATGACTTGTTTTGATAACCTTTAGAACGACGAAGGACCAACACAGCTATTAGATTGGCGTCTTATCTGTGTCGGCCCTGTATCCGTTAGGTCGGCCTGTTATGTTCTACAGGCTAACTAGCAAAGTCGTTCGACACTGTCAATACCTAAAATGGAGTGACAAAATGAGCGACACTGCTACTTGTTATAATAACTCACCAACATACAATCAGTCAACAACAAGTAATTACAGTTTATACTTACTCAATGGATTAAGCAGTACAGCAAAATATCTCTACATAGAGATGAGACGTATTGCAGGTGTTAAAGGTTATATGTCATGTCCTGCTAGTCATTTTAACGACATTACTGGCAGGTCAACAAAACAGACAAGACGGTTACTGCATGAGTTAAAGAATAATAACTTGATAGATATTTGGCTACATCCTGGTTGTGAATCTGAATATATCATTCAGGATGTCTATTCTAGGCAGAGTATGGACACTAATGTCCATACTTTTAAGAATAAGAGTTTAAAAAAGAACCAACGTTTTGGGAGAACCCAGCCCAACGTTATTTTAAATTTTCCTGAACAAGCAAGTCCAGCAACCCACAGTGAGTATGGACCCCCAGAACAAATTATTGAAACAAAACCCCCTTCAACACTAGCCACTGATAATAAAATTGTAACAAATTTTATTCAGCCACATAATGCTGAACCAACAAAAACTGTTTTACATCAACAACAAAAACCAATTAAACTACCTTCAAATGTAGTTGATATGAGTCTAGTCCAACAAATTTTGGAAGTTACTGGTGATAAAAAATCAACGGCATGTTTCATAAAAATTGTAAAAAATGTTCCAGAAGCGATTGTGTACGCAGCGATAAGTTCACTAAAATTGAGTATGGATGAGGGAATTGTATCAAAACCTGGAGCATATTTTGTTTCTACTATAAAAAATTATTACCCTGATATATTTAATTCAAAAACAGCCACT
>CAIWVT010000019.1 GCA_903916135.1 uncultured bacterium | reverse complement strand
TACTTGTATTAAAAAAGACTTACCCGTGCTTCATGCTATGCAACAAATAGCAACTTTCAACAAAGAATTTGGATAGGCTGTGTAGTTACAATTTTTTTAAATAATCTGTGAATCTGTGGCATTTAATCAAAAGCGTATTTTTCGAGCGGGCTTATCTTTAGCCTATCAGCAGCTCCTCAACACTCTTCCGTGTCCGTTCGCGCTTCGCACGAACCTGAAGATGCTCCGGCAAAGCCTCCATTTCGCCCAAATAGCCTATGGCTGCCACCGAAATCAAACGTATATCTTCCCCTATACCAAAGTTCTCCCGCGCCTTATCCGCATCGAAGCCTGCCATTTGATGCACCAGCACATCATGTTCCATGGCGGCTATAAGAAAACCCTGCATCGCCATGCCCGTATCATATAAATGAAATGGATTCGGATTATTATTTGTCGAAAACGTCGTTTTTGCCATCACCAGCATCAAAACTGCCGCATGTTCAGCCCATTCTTTATTGCCTGCTACCAAAGTCGAGGCTATCTTCTCAAAGTTTTCCGTCTCATGTTTATGCACAAACAAAAACCTCCATGGTTGCTCATTGAATGCCGAGGGAGCCCAACGCGCCGCGTCCAAACATGCCATCATAATACGTGTTTCTACTACTTGTGCTGAAAACGCCAACGGACTGTAGCGTTTCTTAATCAAAGTGTTTGTTGTTTTTTCGTTCATGGTTTAAATTTTATGTTGATTCTCAAAAATACTTCCTTTAACGGTCACCCATTCGATGATTTTCTTCCGCAATTTCCAGCAGGTCATCTGTCGGATGCACTCATCCTTCGAGATTTTGTATGCAGAAATCTGCGGATTACAACAAATCGAATACAATATTCTGAAAGCATCCGTGATGGGCAGCCTACAATTGTGAAACACCGTATGCGCCGTCACCGATTCCTCCGTTTTGCATCGTGTGCAACGTCGCGAAAACGGCTTTTTACCACTACAATAGTTTGTGTTACCGCATTTCAAACACACGTAACCCTCTGACCATTTGCCTTCCTCCAAAAAGAGATAACATCGGTCGGCATCCGAATAGATATCAATAAAAGTGGCAGGCGCTATGCCTTCAAAGATTCGTTGCATGAAATATTTTTCTGCAAAAGTAATAAAAAAAAGTGATACTAATGCGATAGTAATTAAAAAAGTAGTATCTTTGCAAAAATTTTAAATCATGAAAAGAATCATCACAGTAGTAGCATTAGCTTTTGTGTTTCTAAGTTGCAACAACACAAACAAAAACGCGGCAAACGGCACCGCAGCCTCCACCGATCCCGTCAAAGAAATAGCGAAACCCGAGCATTTGGACGAACCTACCTTTTCCAAAAAGGTATGCGATTTCACCTCCGCCGGAGCCTTCAAATATCTTGGCGACAAACCCTGCATCGTCGATTTCTATGCCGATTGGTGCAAACCCTGCAAACGCCTCGGACCCACCATGGAAGAACTTGCCGCCGAATATCAAGGCAAAATCTATATATATAAGGTAAACGTGGACGAAAACCCCAACGTATCCCGCTATTTTGCTGTGGACGGCATCCCCGCCGTATTTTTCATTCCCATGAGCGGCAACCCACAAACCCTCGTCGGGCTTTATCCCAAAGAAGACTACGTAAAACAAATCAACGAATTTCTCCTCAAAGGAGCTACGAAATAGTTCACGCCCTACGAACCCCGACACTGCGTATGCGGGACAGGTTCCGAATAAACGAATTACGAACGTCCAAAGCCGACGTTCTCATCTCTGTGAAACTCCAAAACTCTGTGTATCTCCGTGTAACTTATACGCACTTAGCCACACAGCAAACCCAAGATTCACAGAGCCTATTCTCAATTCTAAAATTTCAAATCTAAAATCAAAAATAACAAAAATGGAACACTTAACAAAAGAAACCTTCATCGAAAAAATATTCGATTATGAAAACAACAAAGAATGGGCTTACAAAGGCGCTTTGCCCTGTGTCATTGACTTCTACGCCGATTGGTGTGGACCTTGCAAAACCCTTGCGCCCATCATGGAAGAGCTTGACAAACAATTTGCAGGCAAAGTAAACTTCTACAAAGTGGACACCGAAGTCGAGCACGAACTCGCCCAAGTCTTCGCCATTCGCAGCATTCCCAGCATCTTGATGGTGCCCATGGGCAAAGCCCCGCAGATGTCAGCCGGTGCGCCCTCCAAGGCACAATTCGCCCAAGCCATCACGGATATTTTGGTTGAGGGTAAGTAGTTAATTGGTTAATTAGTTGATTGGGTTAATTAGTTGATTGGGTTAATTAGTTGATTGAGTTAATTAGTTGATTGAGTTAATTAGTTGATTGAGTTAATTAGTTGATCCCGACACTCCCGACATGCATGTGCGGGACAGGTGCGTGTACGGGACGGGTTGGTTGATTAGTTGTCATTAGTTGTCATTTAGTTGTCATTAGGTGGTCATTTGTTGTCATTTGTTGTCATTCATGGTCATTTATTGTTATTTATGGTCAGTTGTTGTAATTCATGGCAAATTGTTGTCATTCATTGTCATTTGTAGAGACGAACGTCAATGCATCTCTCCTCAAATTACTAAATGTTGAATTCAATTTTTGGTTATCGGGCTAGGAATTAGATGTCAAAAAAAAAAGACAAGGCTATGCCTTGTCTTTACAATTCAATCAAAAAGATTCTGAATTCCGGATTCTAAATTCTCGAATTTATCCATGGCCCTATTAAGTTTAAAGAATGTCAGTCTGAGCTACGGCGGCAATCCCCTGCTCGACAACGTGGAATTTCATATCGAACGGGGAGACCGAATCTGCCTGCTCGGGGTCAATGGC
>CAIWVT010000018.1 GCA_903916135.1 uncultured bacterium | reverse complement strand
GAACGGTTCAAATTGACCACCGTAGATCGGATCAAAATGACCACCTAAAAGAGGACAATTTTCTTACTATCGAACCCGTACTTTCGTGCGTTTTTAAATTAATGTACGAAATATGGCAAATAAAATGACAGAAATGAATAAAATTAGAAAAGTAATACAGTTTCACAATCAGGGAAGCAGTAAGTTGTTTATCAGTAAATATTTATCGTTATCCCGCAACACAGTAAAAAAATACATTTCTATGTATCAGTTTTTAAATCTTAGCATGAATGATATTGCTAAAAGAAGCGATACAGAACTTGAAGAATTATTAAGTCAGGAGCGAATACCGTTATCATCAAACAAACTTCAGGCTGTATATGATTTTTTTCCACATATGGAGAAAGAGCTTAAGAAGACTGGTGTTACAAGGTATTCAATGTGGCAGGAATATTATAAAAAGTATCCGAACGGACTAAAAAGTACCCAATTCAGATATTACTACAACCTCTGGGGTAAAAAAGTAAATCCTGTTATGCACATGAACCACAAGGCAGGAGACAAAATGTATATTGATTATGCCGGCAAAACTTTAGAATATATTGACAAAGAAACAGGAGAAGTTATTGAAGTTCAGTTTTTTGTTGCAATACTTGGAGCAAGTCAGTATACTTATGCAGAAGTATCATTGAGTCAAAAGAAAGAAGATTTTGTTGCATCTGTAGAAAACGCATTACATTACTTCAAAGGTGTTCCTTCAGCCATTGTTCCCGACAATTTAAAATCGGCTGTAATCAAGAGTAGTCGTTATGAACCAACTATAAATGAAACCTTTTTGGATTTTGCAGAACATTATGGAACTACAATTCTTCCGGCCAGGGCTTACAAACCCAGAGATAAATCATTAGTAGAGGGAGCTGTCAAAATTCTTTATCATAGAATATATGCGGAATTAAAAGAACAAACCTTTTACAGTTTAAAAGAGCTTAATCAAGCCGTTTGGGATAAATTAGAAAAGCACAATAATAGAAAGCTAACCGGACGACCAACATCGCGTTTACAGTTGTTTAATGAGCTTGAGAAAGATAAATTATCACCACTTCCCATAGAACGATATGAGATGAAATTCTTTGCATTTGCTACAGTAATGCTAAACGGTCATGTTTTATTAAGTAAAGACAAACATTATTATAGTGTTCCATACCAATATATAAAGAAAAAAGTAAAAATTGTTTTTACAAATAATAAAGTTGAAGTTTATTGCAAATACAACAGAATAGCACTTCACCCCAGGGACTTCAAAAAATATATCTATACAACCATAAAAGAACACATGGCAAGTACACATCAGTACATGACTGAATGGACTCCTCAACGTTTTATCGACTGGGGACAATCCATAGATCAAAGTGTTGGATTATTTATAACTAACCTGCTTGAGATAAAGCAACACCCGGAACAAGCTTATAAAAGTTGCCTGGGAGTTTTGTCGTCAGCAAAAAAAGTAGGCAATGAAAGAGTAATAAATGCTTGCAAACGAGCAATGGAGCACAACATTTACAATTATAAATTTATTCAAACTATGTTAACCACTGGAATGGATTTATTATCAAAAGATGATGATAATGAAAATATTATAATTCCTGAACACAAAAACATCAGAGGTAAAAATTATTATAAATAAACTTAAAAATTAAATCAAAATGAATGAAATTACACTCACAAGAATGAAGCAATTAAAGCTTTATGGAATGCATAGTGCATTTAAAACAGCAATTGAAACAGGGAAAACAGACAATTATACATTAGATCAATTTATATCTATGATAATTGATGCTGAATGGGATGATAGAAATAACCGGAAAATAACAAGAGCCATACAAAATGCCAAGTTCCGTTATAAATCATCTATTGAAAATATCATTTACGATGAGGTACGAAACATAGATAAAACAAAGATATTAAGACTTGCTGAATGCAGTTTTATTGATAAAAATGAGAATATTTTAATAACCGGAAGCACTGGGTCCGGTAAAAGTTATTTAGCAACGTCAATAGCGTATCAGGCTTGTATCGAGGGTTACAAAGTAATTTATTTTAATACAACAAAGCTTTTTTCTAAACTGAAAATGGCTAAAGCAGATGGAACATACCTGAAGGAATTAGCTAAAATAGAGAAACAGCAGTTAATAATATTAGATGATTTTGGACTGCAGCCACTTGATAGTCAAAACAGAATTGCACTTTTGGAAATAATAGAAGACAGACATAATAAAGGTTCAATCATTGTTACTTCACAGGTTCCTGTGCAAGGTTGGTATGAAACTATTGGTGAAAAAACCATTGCTGATGCTATCTTAGATAGGTTAATCCATCAAGCGCACAGAATAGAATTATCCGGAGAGTCAATGAGAAAAAAAAGAATTGTTGTAAATGAAAAAAATGATTAATTTTGTATAAATATCGAAAGTAAGAAATGGTTCCTTTTTGCAGTCAAATTTGGCGTGGTCAATTTCGACCGTTTTTGGGTGGTCACTTTAAACCGTTTTCAGGTGGTCAATTTAAACCGCAATTAGGTGGTCAATTTGACCGATTTCTCCAATTAAACTCAAAAGTTCGTTATTGGATAAAAACGTTCTTTCGTGTAAGCTTAAAACTTTTTGTTCTGAAAATCTCAAATACTGTTTTTTCGATTTCCTTGGGTTTCCCCGACTGTTGTTTGAATTTCTTTTTTCCATTTTTTTGAAAATTAAATTATTGATTGTTTGATTTTAACATAGTTGTTTTAAAGAATGCCTGTAAAAAATGGAATGGTTCAAACCTCAAAAGTTTATGTCATTTAGATACCACAAAAGCGAAGCGATATAATTGATGTATCTAAATGAACAAACCCGAAGGGCAATTTGCCTTTGAAAAAAAAATGCCTTGTACTGAATGCTTCAAAAAATAATTTATTCATTCAGTCCAGGCATCATTAAAAAATATAAATTGCTTTTGAGTTTGAATTTTACAGGAATTTTATTTACTATGTTAAAAGTTCAAACAGGCAGGGGGTAATTTTCAATAAAGTGGAAATAAAACAAATAATCGGGCAGGCCTAAAGAGAGCCAAAAAAACATATATATATCCTCTTAACTAAATAACTGTGGGAAATGCAAACCTCCCTTTGGAGTTTGATTTCCCATCTTTTGCGATTGCTATTCGGAGGCAGTATCTGACTATAAAGCTGGGTACAGCTTATATTAAAAATTAGAAGTAGTTTTTAATTAAAACAAATAAGAATTCAATTCCTATTTGCATTAACCAATTAAATTAACATGAGTTAAAAAACACACCAACCGTGAATGAATATTATTTGTTAAATTTACGGTATCGAACCGTAAATTTAACATAAGATGAAAGAAAAAGAAATAAAATT
>CAIWVT010000017.1 GCA_903916135.1 uncultured bacterium | reverse complement strand
TCTCATCAAACACCCCAACATAATTTTTAATTTTTAATTTTTCATTTTTCATTCTCAATTCACAAATCCTAAATCTTAAATAAAATGTGGTGGGCAGCTCTCTTCTCAGGTAAAAACGGTACAATGATACGAAATCTAGTATATTTCAGTATCATTGCTACCGTTATCATTATTATCATCGTCGTGGTGATCAAAAAACAAAAGGCAGCTAAAATAGCAGCAGCTAATAAAGCTAAAATCGTTAATTATGAAGCTGAAATAGCTCCCGAAAAACTTTCATTCTCTGATTCTGAATTTGAAAACATGGCGGCTGCCATTGATGAAGCCATTGGAACATGGACCGATGATGAAGCTACGATCTACAACGTATTTATGAAACTCAAAACAAACTCCGACCTCTTAAAGCTCCAAGCTATCTTCGGTGTACGTTCCTCCGGGCATGACTTATTCACTGCCATACATCGAAACTTGAATAACGATGAAATCCAAAAAATCAATACCTATCTTTCTCAACACAACATCTCAATACAAGTATAATTATGGAAACTTCAAAAATATCTAAACCCGTCCTAATTACAATTGTCGTAATCGTTCTTGCTATTATTGCTGCCGTTGTTTACTTCCTGTTTTTCAACAAAAAACCTCCAACAGGTGAAACTGACATAGACACCTCAGGTAACAAAATCAATTGGACTTCAGACGAATTTCCACTCAAGCAAGGCTCCTCCGGAACCAAAGTAAAAGAACTGCAGGCAGCTTTAAACATCCTTAAAAACAACAACCTTGCTACTGACGGTAAATTCGGTGCAAAAACCCTTGCAGCTCTTCAAGAAGGATTCAAAGTGGACTCTCTTAGCGAAGCCAATTACAACACCTACATCAAACCCAACATAACAGCCATCAATGACTTCTTAGCAAAATCACATCCTGCTAACACAGGTGGCTCCACTTCACCCACTGTCATAAACTCTAATCCGCCTGCTAATGCAGCCACTAAAGGTTATAAAATGGGGGATACTGTTTACGCTACTATCAAATGCACCGGATATACAGGCATAGTTGACGGTGCGGATTCTATGATTGATGTTGTTGGTTTGTTTAACCAATATTTCAATAAAAAGTATAAATTCGACATAACCAAACCTATAATATTTGCTAAAGATCAATGGGTAGGTATTGCTGAAAAGTTAGATGACTCCGGGCTATTCGTGCAATGTATGAAAACCGATTACACCCGTGTCTTTATCCCTAAATCATTTCTTTATAGTAAATAGTTAGTTGTGCGAACTAGTTGTGCGAAGTTTGCAACTTCGCACGCACTTAATTTTTCATTTTTCATTTTTAATTCAAAATCAAATGTCATTCTGGGACTCCAAACTAATCAAAGATGCTGAAAATGGTAAACTTCCCGAAGTACCTGTCACCATCCAACCCGCTTCTATCATCATGCTATCTTTAGCATTACTGATAGTGGCTATCATTGTCATTCTTATCAATAACATCTTTAAACACAAATAGCATGAAAAAAACTATTATAATCATCGTCGCTGTACTTGCAATAATCGCCATCATCGTAGGTGTTGCCATGTATCAAAAGAAACTCAAAGATAAAGCCGCAAATGATGCTTTGGTTACTAACGGAAAATCAAAAGCAACTGAACCTCAAAAACAAGTGGCAATTAATGATGCAGCCACTAAACTCAAAAACATGAATTTCAAATTACCAGGAATGTAACCCGTCCTATTTGTCATGTTTAATTTTTAATTTTTCATTCTTCTTTTAACTTGCAACTTGTAACTTGAAACTTTCAACATGAAGATCACCCTCGTCCGCCGCTATTTTGGTCCCAATAAAACAATCGGAAAATTGCTTATTAATGGCATTTTTCGCTATTATGTTTTAGAAGACTTAGTACGTCCCGACGGTGTCAAAGTAGCTAAACAAACTGCCATCCCTTACGGCAAATATCCTGTGTCCGTATCGCATTCGCCTAAGCTTGGAAGGATACTGCCTCTAATTGAGAACGTACCTGACTATTCTGGAATCCGTATCCATGCCGGTATTGATGAAACATGGACGGAAGGATGTGTACTCATCAGTCGCACCTTGAAGGATGGTAAACTCGTTTTGGACCGTACAGCCGAATCCGAGCTTAAAGACATCATCCAAAACGCTCTCGATCATGGCAACCCTGTAAACATCACCGTAACCAACTTCCAACGCCGCCTCCTAATCGGCTTTGGCATTGCCATAGTTGTATTGCTTATCGCATTTTTAATTTTTAATTTTTAATTTAACTTGCAACTTGTAACTTGAAACTTTCAACATGAAGTCCTTCCACACCATCATCAGCGACCATGTCTTCCGTGGCAAAACCTCTGGAAAATCCAATGACATTGCCCGTATCATCTATGGTGCCAAATTCTTCAACAAAGCCAAATCACTATCATCTTTGATTCGCATTGCATCGCGCGACATTGACCCCAAAGGCATTGATGCCATCATACCGGTCAACACACGCGACAGCCGTTACAACATACCAGCACGTATATCGCAAAAAGTAGCCTCCATCCTTAAAATCAAATACATTGATGCACTCCACACCCAAAACACTACAGCGCGTGGCATTCGTGGTCTCAACGTTATTATTTTCGATGATGTTATATATACTGGAGCCACCATGCGCAAAGCCGTTGATGCCTGCAAAAGGGCAGGGGCGAAGTCAGTCAAATTCTTCGCAATATGTCACTCCAAATCCTTCACTAATCAATAATAAATCTTTAAATATGATTGCTCTCGAAAACAAAGTCACAGAAAACAAAGTTGCTTTTATCGGTAAAGTTAAAACAATCTCAACTGCCCTCCAGATTGATCCTTCTTGGCTCATGGGTATTATGTATCACGAATCCGGTTTGAATCACCGTATTGAAAACTCAATCGGAGCTGTTGGGCTTATTCAATTCATGCCTGACACGGCTGCCGGTCTGGGCACCTCTAAAACTGCTCTGAAAGCCATGTCTAATGTACAGCAATTAGACTATGTCTATAAATACTTCAAACCCTCTGCCGGTCGCTTCAAATCCGCTTACGACTTATTTGCTTATAGCTTTTTACCTCTTGCTGTAGGTAAACCGGATACATGGGTATTCGAAACATCCAGACTGCCTGCCAGCATCATCGCGAAACAAAACCCCGGCTTCGACATCAACAAAGATGGCAAAATCACTATCGCTGAATACAAAGCATATCTACGCAAATGGTTCGTCAAAAACGGTATAGACCCTGAAAAAAAAAGCTTATGAAAAACCTTAGAATAATAGCAGGAGTACTGCTTATCATTGCAGTTTTAATCAATTTGTATATAGCATACAAATCATGATCTAATGGAAATAACGGTAATATTCATTCCGGAAGCTCACGGATCAACCTGTGCTGCACAAACTATTCCCGTTAAAACTTCAACCGGCAGCTGCTCGAGCTTCAAATTATTAACGTGATTCCATTTTAATTCATACGGTTGCTGAGCGAAGTCGAAGCATCATTTTTAATTTTTAATTTCCTAATAGTCTAATAGCCTAAAACCTAAATCCTAAAAAAATGAACATCCCAACCGCAGAAGAATCCTTGTATCAGCTTACTCTTTTAATGAGCGAAATACTATTTCAAACCACAGGCTTTGAAATACGCCTTTTTTCATTACCTGCTGAACAATTTTTAGTACAGGGTCCAAGTTGCTACTATACGTTCTCATATTTCATTGACTATGCCTATGTTTCTGATATTTCTGTAATTGATATTTATGGAAACAGGATCGCACTTTCTTTTGATAATTTAAGTGAAACCGAAGTCTCTTTTATTCTTCCTATTGAAAATTTTCAATCCATCAATAACATTATTGTAAAACTCGACCATAATGTCCAACCGTCTTGATACATTAGCATTCCAATTTATTCAAACTTGTAAAAGCAATTTTTCTGATGTTGCTTTCAAATTGCAAATAATACCACTCACAGTAAATAAATCTGATTTTATTTCTGAGTATGGGCTTAACATGCTTGTTATACCTTTTATTCCTTCTGCTCCATTTCCTATATCTATTTATATACTGGACGCTTGTTTGAACAAAATCAATTTAGGTATCCTTTCTTGGGATAAAGAAGGCATCGCCTTCTATATTCATTATTCGTTCTTTGATCTACTGCCTTCTTCTTTCCAAATTTATGTTAAGTGCTCCAACAAAGGACCACTTATAAAATTTTCTATTTTTTCATTAGAAGGTTCTGTAATTGTCAAACCAGGGGATACCAATGACTATTTTCTAAGGGTAGATGGTCAACTATCTGATTCAGTTCCCGTATTTTGGTCTAAGCAGCCTAACATGTCTATTATTTCCTACGATCAAACATCTTGCATTGTTCATTATGATAAATTTTTTGTTGATGGTATTTTAAATGTTAAAAGTATTTTATTTGGTTATAATTTATCATCATCTTTAAATATCACCGCTTCAGAAGATCCT
>CAIWVT010000016.1 GCA_903916135.1 uncultured bacterium | reverse complement strand
TCTTCGTCATGAACTTGAGGTCTTGTCACGATAACTTTTAGTTTCGCATCATTAACCGGCTTTCCATCTTTTGACGTGATTTTATATTCTATTTTCGCATCATCTGCATTCAGTTGTTTACTTATATACTCGATTTTATACTGATTATTAAAGGCGATTTTCGCATTAATAAGCTTGTTCGCGTCTGTATCAGCATCCTGATAATTCGTCATATAGATGTCACTCTCCTGAACACCCTCTTTTGACGTTTCAACAATTGTCCATGCACCCATTCCTATAACTAATACAAGAGCTACTGCTATACCGATAGGCCATTGAAGACCTCTACTTTTTTTCATTGGCACTCTTTTTCATATAGATTTTTCTTTTTATATATAAATAAAGTCCAGACAAGACACCTAGATAAAATACAATTTTAACTATCTCAATGGCATTGCGGTTTGTATTTCCAACAGCAGTATCCAATTTCACATTTTTTGATTCTGCAACCTGCTCTGCAATATCTGCATATCCGTTAAAAAGTGAAGCGCTATACTTATTAATCGTTTCATTGCCTTTTGATTTTTCAGCAAGCAAAGGGATAATTGATCCGCCGTAGTCAGTTAAATTATTCTTAAAATCATCAAAACTTGAGCTAAAGAAAACAGCCATAAAAAATGCCTGTACACCCGTAGCAGTCGGAGACAAAATCTGCTTTTTATCAAAGTATTTATATAAAGATTCTGGACGACAAAGTATATCAACTTTTTGGTTTAACTCAGAAAACGTTAACAATATAGTTGGCTCATTAAAATTCTTTATAAGATTTTTTTCATATTCAACTATTGTTTGATTTTGATCAAACTCTTTTATGACAACCAAGCGTAAAGCGATTCCAGTCTTATCATGGAGTTCTTTGCCCATCTTTTCGACATCTTCTGTCAATTTAGTGTTAAATAAAACTTCATCTTTATATAAATACTCTGCAGAAAGTGAAGAAAACGTAGAAAACAGAAGGATGAGGGCACAAAGCCCTCGATTAAACTTATTCAAGTTCAATTAACCTAAATAAAGGTGATTTGGAGTGAATACTGACCACAATGTAATTGCAGCCAATATAACTAAACCAATTGATAATATTTTTTCCATAACCAACTCCTTAGTTTAATACACGGTGTGTACCGTTTGTAGGATCAATCATTTTAATAGACTTTTCATCAACAATTTTATAAAACTTTTGTTGATTCGCTTGTTGAACACCCAGGCCCCATATAGTTAAACCGGCTAAAATAGATAGTAACAATACAGTAGCTATTAACATGCCTGTAATTCCATCAAGTGAAAATACACCAGAACCTTTGAAATTATTATCTACCATTACTATTCTCCTTTACTTATATCAGTGATGTAAGTCGAAACAGCTTTTACTTGAGTAGCATTTAGGTTTGTAAACGCTGGCATTGTACCGATAGCGCCTTTTTTACCATGTGATAAAATATCTGAAACAAAAGCAGGTGTGAAATCAGCTATGTTTGGCGCAACCATATCCATACCTTTACCATCAGCTCCATGACATGATGAACAAGTACTAGCGAAAACATCAGCACCATCACCTTTCATCCCATTTGCAACATACGTAGCAACTTTTTCTATCTCTGCATCTGTAATCAATGCATTTGTAGCTGAGTTGAACAATCCGTTACGATCAGGCATAGCACTTGTAGTTTTACTTCCATTATCATCAGTGTGAACTGCGATATTGTTCATAGAACCGTGATTGATAACGTACACAACACTTTTAGCTTCTAAACGTTTTGTAAGATTAGCCGCTTTTCCATCCATACCATCAGCTGCAAGGCCGTGACATGGTGCACAGTTTACCAAGAAAACAGATTCACCCATACTATGTAGTTCTTCTGCTGA
>CAIWVT010000015.1 GCA_903916135.1 uncultured bacterium | reverse complement strand
TCTGATTATCCTTTATAAAATGGTGTCTTCACCACCTTAGCTTTGATAAGTTTTTCACGTATCTTGATATAGATTTCAGTATCCAATTTCGAAAAGGCTGTTTTCACATAACCCATTCCAATATTCTTCTGAAGAGAAGGAGCCATAGTGCCCGAAGTTACTTCACCAATCAGGTTTCCATCAGCATCACAAATTTCATAATAATGACGTGGAATACCACGATCAATCATTTCAAAACCCACCAACTTGCGTGTAACGCCTTCTTGTTTTTGTTTTAAATTATAGTCTTTATCTATGAAATTCTTTTCATCTGTAAATTTAGTAATCCATCCTAAACCACCTTCCATTGGAGAAGTAGTATCATTGATATCATTTCCATACAAACAGAAACCCATTTCCAAACGTAAGGTATCGCGAGCTGCCAATCCAATAGGTTTAATACCAAACTCTTTTCCGGCTTCCATCACGGCATTCCACATCAATTCCGCATATTGATTTGGGAAATAAACTTCACATCCACCCGAACCTGTATAACCTGTTGTGGAGAAAAGAATATCATCTATACCGGCAAATTTCAATACTTTAAACGTATAATATTCCATATCGGTCACAGTCGTATCTGTCAATTTTTGCATAGCTTTCAACGCCAAAGGTCCTTGAATAGCCAATTGCGAAGTTTCTTCCGAGGCATTGGTAAGTTTCACACCAAGTTTATTGTTTTGATTCACCCATGCCCAATCTTTATCAATATTAGCAGCATTAACAACTAAAAGAAACTTCTCGGAATTGAAACGATAGACCAATAAATCATCTACGATACCACCTTTACCGTTAGGGTAACATGAATATTGAACCTTGCCATCCCAAAGCTTTGAAGCATCATTGGAAGTAACATACTGAACAAATTCAAGTGCTTTGGGACCTTCCACCCAAAATTCGCCCATGTGTGAAACGTCAAACACACCGAGTGCTTTGCGTACAGTTTCATGCTCAATAAGAAGACCTTCATACTGAATGGGCATATAAAATCCTGCAAACTCAACCATCTTGGCACCGTTCGCTTCGTGAATTGTTTTAAATGCTGTTGTTTTCATTGTATAATATTTATTAATTAAGTAAAAAATAGAGTGTTAGTAACGCTAAATCAAAAGTTACACTATTGGCTTAAGATTTAATTTGGCAAAAATATGAATTTTATATGTACTAATTTAATTTTATTTGAAAAAATTTCATTACGTTTGTAAAGTTTATCAAAAAATAATGTTTTATCTTTGAACTTTATTTCTAAAAATGTTAAAAATGTTTTCTATAAAATTGAATCTTCCGCGCTGGTTAATCTTTTGCATTGACATATTCATCTGCGTTTGCTCTGTAGTGTTGGCATATTTGCTTCGCTTTAATTTCGATTTACCCGAAAAAGACTTGATTACCTTGCCGAAGGTAATAGTATATGTTGTCGGAATCAGAGCCATTTCCTTTATTGTTGCAAAAACCTATACAGGAATCATCCACTATACAAGCACGGACGATGCCACCCGTATTGTTATTGTTTCCATCATTGGGACGGTGATTTTTATTTTAACCGATTTGATTTCATTCTACTTAATTAACAAAGTCAATTTCATTCCTTTTTCAATCATCATTATTGATTTTATCACCACTACGCTTGCCTTAGTTGGCTTTCGTATTTTGGTCAAAATAATGTATATGGAAATGAAGAACCCATCAAAGGAAAAAACCAATGTCCTTATTTATGGGGCTGGAGAAAGTGGCGTGATTGCAAAGCGTAGTTTAGACAGAGATGCAGGCACTAAATATAAAGTGTTAGGTTTTATTGACGACGACCCCAAGAAATCCGGCATGAAAATCGAAGATATTCCGATTTATGGAGCAGATAAATTAGACAAATTGCTCGATTCAAACACTATAGAACATCTCATTATTTCCATTCAAAATATTAAAGCGTCTAAAAAACAAGAAATCATAGAGAAATGCTTGGCATATAACACCAAAGTATTGAGTGTTCCGCCCGTTAGTCGCTGGATTAATGGCGAACTCAGTTTCAAGCAAATCAAGAAAATAAACATCGAAGACCTCTTGGAGCGCGAGGAGATTAAATTAGACGAAAAGAAAATCCGTCAAGATATTTTAGGAAAAACTATAATGGTTACTGGTGCTGCAGGAAGTATTGGCAGCGAATTGGTGCGACAAATTGCGAAGTTCTCCCCTGCTAAAGTGATTTTAATTGACCAAGCGGAATCACCTTTATATCATCTCGAATTGGAATTAATGGAAAAATATCGCTCGGTGAATGCAGAGATTATTGTAGGCGACGTTACCAACAAAGTGCGTATGCGCAAGATTATGGAAGCCTTCCACCCTCAGATGGTCTTTCATGCTGCGGCTTACAAACATGTCCCGATGATGGAAAACAATCCCGCTGAAGCTATCCACACCAATGTGGAAGGAACCAAAATCATCGCCGATTTGTCTGTTGAATTTGCTGTGCAGAAGTTCGTCATGGTTTCCACTGACAAGGCAGTAAATCCGACCAATGTGATG
>CAIWVT010000014.1 GCA_903916135.1 uncultured bacterium | reverse complement strand
TCCTTAGAAAAAATCAAAAAAAACCGTTTTTTATCCATGAGAAAAGAAAAAACCAATCTTCAAATTGAAAAATAGTCTCAGAAATTTGAAAAAACGTATCAAAACTTGAAAAAATAAAAAAAATTTATCAACAATTTTAAGAGACTAATTTATAAATATTCAGCACGTTAGAAGGGGCTGTGAGTCAAAAAGAATTTATTTTGTTGATAAAATGCAGAAAAGTGGGAGATTGTGCACAAAAAATGTGTACCTTTACAGACTAAAAAAAATCGAGATTTATGCTGAATTTAATAGGCGAATATGAATGTAAATTAGACAGTAAGAGCAGGTTACTTTTTCCGGCAGGATTAAAGAAACAGTTGCCTGTTGCTGAAGATTACACATTTGTGCTAAATCGCGGCTTCGAAAAGTGTTTGGTTTTATATCCCATCAATGAATGGAAAACGATAAGTGACGAGATAAATCGCTTGAATATCTACATAAAAAAGAACCGCGATTTCGTGAGATATTTTTATCGTGGTGCTACTGAAATAGTGTTAGATACAACGTCAAGATTGCTGATACCTAAAGGATTGTTGCAATATGCAGGCATTGATAAAGATGTTGTTTTGTTCACCTTTTCGAATCGTATTGAAATTTGGGAAAAAGAAACCTATCAGAATTTGATGAACGACGAACCGGAAGAATTTGCTGCATTGGCAGAAGAAGTTATGAGTAAAAAAGAAAATAAGGACTCTCAAGATGTATCATAACGCTGTTTTATTGCACGAAGCTGTTCAGGGTTTAGATATAAAACCAAATGGAATCTATGTGGATGTTACATTTGGCGGTGGTGGACACTCGCGTGAAATCCTGAACCATTTAACCACAGGCAGACTCATTGCCTTTGATCAGGATAGCGACGCCATTGAAAACAGCATAGATGATAATCGTTTTGAATTAGTCAACAACAATTTTAAATACTTAAGAAACTTTTTACGATACCACAACGCCATTCCTGTTGATGGTATTTTGGCAGACCTTGGCGTTTCTTCACATCAATTTGATAAAGCCGAACGCGGGTTTTCCACCCGTTTTAATTCCAATTTAGATATGCGCATGGACCAAAATCAAGAACTGTCTGCTGCTTCCATCGTCAACGAATATCCACAAAAACGATTGGCAGGGATATTTTGGAACTACGGCGACTTGAGCAATGGCGCACAATTGGCGCAGCATATTGTGGATTATCGGAAAACAAAATATATTAAAACAACAATAGACCTAAAAGAAGCAATTTCGAGACAAATTGACAAAAGGAACGAAGCCAAATTCTTGGCTAAAGTTTTTCAATCATTACGAATTGAAGCCAACCAAGAATTAGAAGCATTGAAGGAAATGTTGGTGCAATGCTTGGAAGTATTAAAAGAGGATGGCAGATTAGTGGTAATATCCTATCATTCCTTAGAAGACCGACTTGTAAAGAATTTTATGAAATCAGGAAATTTTGAAGGAACTATTGAAAAAGATTTGTTTGGTAATAGTGCAATGCCATTTAGTTTGGTAGTTAAAAAGCCTATTGTACCTGATGAAAATGAAAATTCAGAAAATAGCAGAGCCAGAAGTGCAAAATTGAGAATTGCTGAAAAGAATTGATATGGCGAAAAACGAATATAAAACACCGGAAATAGAAGAGCCTGTAGCCGAAGAACCTAAGGTTCGTAAGCCGAAGAAAGCAAAAGTGCAGCGTTCGGGTATTTCGTTGCGTCGTGTATTTGATGGGACTATACTCACACGCGACAATGTGGTTCGTCTTTTTCCATTAGGCTTGTATTTAGCATTTTTGATTGTGATTTATATTGCAAATTCCTACTATTCTGAAAAGATCATTCGAAAAACCACGAAGGTCAGAAATGAACTCAAAGAACTTGATTATGAATATATCTCTTCAAAGTCAGATTTAATGCATATCAGCAAACAATCGGAAGTTGCCACACACCTCGATAGTTTACAAACAGGAGTAAAGGAGTCGGTGGTTCCTCCAATAAAGATATTTGAAAACAAACAAACTGAAAACAATAATAAAAAATGAGCGACGGTAGAAAAGCCATATTAATGAGAGCTTATTTAATCTACATTTTAGTGTTGATTTTTGGTGGTATAATATTAGGAAGGATTATTTATTTGCAATTTGTACAAGGCGAATATTGGTCAAAACAAGCAAGCATTGTAAATAGCAGAATTGAGGTTATTGATCCTGTTCGTGGGAATATATTTGCTGACGACGAAAGTCTTTTGGCAACATCGGTTCCCATTTTTGAGATTAGACTCGATCTTGACTCCTCCGTTATTTCTGATTCAGTGTTTAAGACAAAAATTGACTCTCTTGCTGGGGAATTGTGTCGTTTATTTGAAGGAAATATATTAAACAAAAAACAATACATTCAAGAACTTATTAAAGCTCGAAAACAAAGCAATAGAGGATTTTTGATTCGGAAAAAGGCAACGTATGCAGAGCTAAAACAATTAAAAACATTCCCGATATTACGAATGGGGAATCGTGGTGGGCTTATTGTTTATACAAAAGACAGAAGAGAACGTCCATTTAAAAACTTGGCTTCAATGACAATCGGCTATGAACGTCTTGCTGAATATAAAGTGGAAATAAATTTAAAAGCAGGGAAAATAAAGTCGGATAAGTTTGAGCACTATGTTGACACTTTGGCTGAATGTTTTAGTAATTTGTTTCAGGATTACAACCGAGAAAAATACAAGAAGAAGATTACAGCAGCTTTTACTGGTAAAGGTGCTGCGGCTAAAATCATAAAAAACATGAATGAACTTCAATTAGCAGAACTTAAAAATTTTCCGTTGATTAAAGATGACACCCTGAAAATAATAAAGTACTCGAAGCTTACAAAATCCTATTTTGTTGGATTGGAAGGTCATTATAGGAATGACCTTAGAGGAGAGCGAGGCGTTATTACCTTAAAAAAAGTAGGAAATAATAGTTGGAAAAAAATAAGTGATGAAGATGTAATTGAGCCAAAAAATGGTTGTGATTTATATACCTCCATAGATGTAAATTTACAAGATGTTGCTCAAAATGCCTTAAGGAGAAGCCTGGATACTACAAATGCTGATTGGGGTTGCGTGATATTAATGGAAGTGCAAACGGGATTTGTAAAAGCAATTGCCAATTTAACCAGGGATAAAGATGGTGAATATCAAGAAATGCGGAATTATGCAGTAGAGGAATTATACGAACCGGGTTCTACATTTAAGCTTGCTTCTGTTGTGGCAGTTTTGGAAGATGGTACCTTTGATACGAATACAATCGTTAATACAGGAAAAAAGAATTATCCTGGATGGGGAACAGTAACTGACTCTCATGAAGATGGGTATGGTCGCATTTCATTGTCAAAAGCATTTGAAAAATCTTCAAATGTGGGGATAACAGAAATTGCGTATCGGGCTTTTGGTCGAAATCCAAAAAAATTCCAACAGCTTCTTGACAAAATGGGGCTAACACAAAAATCAGGTATAGATATAGATAATGAACCGCAGCCGCGAATCAAAGTCAGTTATGGCGATTTACTTGGGATAGCATTTGGTTATGCCATAAAAATAACACCAATGCAAGTATTGACCTTCTATAATGCCATTGCCAATAATGGGAAATATATGAAACCTATGTTTGTTAAAGAGATTAAAAGAACAGGCGTGTCCGTAACGAAATTTAATCCTGTTGTTATAAAGGAGAAAATTTGCTCAGATGCAACTTTATTGAAAATAAAAAAACTACTTGAAGGCGTTGTAATACGTGGAACGGCAACAAATATAAGAAATTCAGTATATAAAATTGCTGGCAAGACGGGAACTGCAAAAATTTTTGACCCAGTAACTAAACGCTATTTAAAAAACTATGTTGCTTCTTTCGCAGGATACTTTCCTGCTGACGATCCAAAATTCTCATGTATTGTTGTAGAATACAATATGAAAGGGACGGAAGTTTATGGTGCTCAAGTAGCTGCCCCCGTTTTTAAAGAGATAGCCGATAGAGTTTACGCTACCCGTGTTGACATCAAAAGTAAAGAAAGCCCTGCACCTTCTGTTCTTTCCATCCCACAGGTTCAAGTTGGCTACAAATTAGATATTGAAACCATTTATCAGGGACTAAATTTTAAATTAGTTCCGAATGGAAATACTTCTGATTGGGTGAGTATTTCTTCATTTAGCAACAGCATTTTCGAAAAAGACAAAACCTTTCAAACCAATATTATCCCTAATGTTGTTAACATGAAAGCTAAGGATGCCATTTATATACTTGAAAGCTTAGGCTTGACAGTAATAGTTAAAGGTAAAGGAACTGTTTCAAGCCAATCATTGAAACCGGGCGAAAGAATAGGAGTCAATAAACAAATAATTATAACCTTAACCGTTAGTTGATTTACATGAAAAAGAATCTAACAGATATATTATATAAAGCAGGAGTCGTTGAAGTAGTTGGCTCGACGGATATTGCCATTGAGTCAATATCATTCAATTCATCTAAAATACCTACTGACTGTTTATTTGTAGCCATAATGGGAACCAAAGTTGATGGACATAGTTATATTCAAGATGCGATAGACAAAGGAGCAATTGCTATTGTCTGCGAAATATTTCCTGAGCATAAGGCACCTAATATAACCTACGTTAGAGTTCAAAATAGTAGTTTCGCCTTAGGCCATATATGTTCCAATTATTTTGATCATCCATCTCAAAAACTTAAATTGGTTGGCGTAACCGGAACAAATGGAAAAACAACCACAGCGAGCTTACTGTATAAAATGTTTTTAATGTTAGGCTATAAAGTAGGTTTGATTTCAACCATAAGTAATATCATTAACGACGAAATCTATCCTGCAACACATACCACTCCAGATCCTTTTGTTTTAAACGGACTTTTGGCTAAAATGGTTGAAATGGGGTGTGCGTATTGCTTTATGGAAGTGAGCTCTCATGCTATCTGCCAACATAGAATTGCGGGGTTAGAGTTCTCAGGTGCCATCTTTTCAAATATTACACATGACCACCTTGATTATCACAAAACATTTAAGAACTACATTAAAGCTAAAAAAGGGTTCTTCGACAATTTGACTTTCAAAGCTTTTGCACTCACCAATATAGATGACATAAATGGTAGGATTATGGTGCAAAATACCAAAGCTAAAAAATACTATTACAGTCTTCAATCACCTGCTGATTTTAAATGCAGAATCGTGGAAAACCAATTCGGAGGAATGCAATTAAATCTTGATGGAGATAAATTTTGGTGCAGGCTTATGGGGAAATTTAATGCATATAATTTAACTGCAATCTATGGGGCAGCCCTCTTACTTGGTCAGAATAGAGACGAAATCATTACGTTATTGAGTGACTTAGAATCTGTTGAAGGTCGTCTCGAGAGTTTTATTGATAGGAATAAGGTTGTTGCCATTGTTGATTATGCCCACACTCCTGATGCTTTAAAGAATGTACTATCTACCATAGCGTCCATAAGAAGTGGAAACGAAAAAATTATTACAGTTGTTGGCGCCGGAGGTGATCGCGACAAAACAAAACGTCCTGCAATGGCAAAGATTGCCGTAAATAAGAGCGATAAAGTTGTTTTGACTTCTGATAACCCACGATACGAAGATGCGGAGACTATCATGAACGAGATGCTTGCCGGAGTAGTTGTTTCCAAACGAAAAAAAGTGCTAATGATTGAGAATCGTAAAGAAGCAATTAAAACGGCGTATGCCTTGGCAAATCCCGGAGATATTATATTAATAGCAGGAAAGGGGCACGAAAAATATCAAGATATTAAAGGTGTAAAAACACCATTTGATGATAAACAAATTATTAATGATTTAATGAATCTATAATTATGTTGTACTATTTATTTGAATGCTTACGCAATCATTTTGATTTCCCAGGGGCAAACTTAATGCCGTACATCTCTGTTCGTGCTGGTTTGGCAATTATTACATCATTAATAATATCAATGATTATCGGGAAAAGGGTAATAAATTATTTACGGTACAAACAAGTTGGAGAAACGGTACGCGATTTAGGTCTGCAAGGACAAATTGAAAAACAAGGCACTCCAACTATGGGTGGCATCATTATTTTAAGTGCCATCCTTATCCCTACCCTGCTTTTTGCAAAGCTTCAAAATATTTATATTATTCTCATGCTTGTTACAACAGTCTGGTTGGGAACAATTGGTTTTATTGATGATTATATTAAGGTTTTTAAGAAAAATAAAAAAGGTCTCGCAGGGAAATTCAAGATTGTGGGGCAATTCGGCTTAGGATTGATTGTTGGTTTGACTCTTTATTTTAACAACTCGGTTGTGATTAAAGAACATATTAAATATACTGACTGTGTGCCTTCCCAAAATATGTTCAAAATTGAAAATTATCAGGACGTGGCGCCATCTGTTTTCTCTGGCGAATCTGTGAAATCAACAAAGACAACGATTCCATTTGTAAAAAACAATGAATTTGATTATTCATCATTATTGTCATGGTTGGGCGAAGGGTATCAAAAATGGGCTTTTTTGATATTTATACCTATAGTTATCTTTATAATTGCCGGGGTTTCCAATGGAGCAAATTTAACGGATGGATTGGATGGGCTCGCAACAGGAACCTCTGCCGTCATTGGTGTTACTTTGGCGGTTTTGGCGTATGTTTCAGGGAATGGTTTCTTTGCAAACTATCTGAATATAATGTATATTCCGAATACTGGCGAGTTAGTAATTTTTATTGCCTCTTTCGTTGGTGCTTGTATTGGCTTTTTATGGTATAATTCTTATCCGGCTCAAGTATTTATGGGCGACACAGGAAGCTTATCCATAGGGGGAATCATTGGGGTTTTCGCCATTATTATTCGCAAGGAACTATTGATTCCATTGCTTTGCGGCATTTTTCTGATTCAAAGTCTTTCAGTGATTATGCAGGTCTCATACTTTAAATATACCAAGCATAGATTTGGAGAAGGTCGAAGAATATTAAAAATGTCACCCTTACATCACCATTACCAAAAATCAGGCTATCACGAATCAAAAATTGTGATTCGCTTTGTTATCATCGGCATTTTATTAGCCATATTAACTATTATAACTTTAAAGATTCGATAAGAAAATAATTATTTACATATACATTTATATACCAAATATGACATTAGAAACTTTAGCATTACAAGGGAGGAACAACATATATCACACAATGGCAGCAGGTGTTAACCATCGTTTGTTTGATATGCGCAAAACAGTAATTAAAGAAAGCATGAGTGATTTTCAAGGCATCGAACATCGCATCGAACACGTAACCAAAGTACATGGTATAGAATTTATTAATGATTCCAGAGCCAATAATGCTAATTCCACATGGTTTGCATTAGAGAGTATGAATCGTCCTGTAATATGGATAGTAGGAGGGCTTGACAAAAACAAAGATTACTCCATACTAAAGCCATTGGTGAAAGCAAAGGTTAAGTCGATAGTATGTTTGGGAATTGACAATTCTAAGATATTTGAAGATTTTGGAGATTTAGTACCTTTAATTATCGAAACATCATCGGCGAAAGAAGCCGTTGAAACCTCCTATAAGTTAGGAGTTATGAACGATATCGTTTTGCTTTCTCCTGCTTGTGCCAGTTTTGATTTGTTCAAAAACTATGAAGACCGTGGCATGCAATTTAAAAGAGCTATCTACGATTTATAAAAATCTATATGCGTAAATTTCTGCAAAATCTGAAAGGTGATAAGGTAATTTGGGCGGTTGTACTCATACT
This sequence comes from uncultured bacterium, assembly GCA_903916135.1. Taxonomy (GTDB): domain Bacteria; phylum Bacteroidota; class Bacteroidia; order Bacteroidales; family CAIWKO01; genus CAIWKO01. The sequence goes on along the minus strand of CAIWVT010000014.1, from coordinate 7,699 downwards.
GTCGTTGTTTTCTATATTAGCAGTATATAGTTCAACAGGCACACTTGCTTACAGAAACAAATCAGGTAATACAGAATATTATCTCATCAAACATTTATTTATCATGGTGATGGGTTTGGGCTTGATGTACTTGGCTCACCTAATTCGTTATCAATTATATTCCCGAATTTCTCAAATTGCAGTTTTTATTGCCATCCCTTTATTATTTATAACCTTAGTAACTGGTTCAAGTTTAAATGAAGCAAGCAGATGGCTTACGCTGCCGGTTATTAATATTAACTTTCAAACTTCTGACTTTGCAAAACTTGCACTCATTATTTATCTTGCACGATTAATTTCGAGAAAACAAGACCAAATCAAAGATTTCAAAACAGGTTTCTTACCCATTATGCTTCCCGTGGTAATCATTTGTATTCTGATTCTACCTGCTAACTTCTCCACTGCAGCCATTCTATTTGCAACCTGTTTAATTCTTATGTTTGTAGGGCGTGTCAGTACAAAGTATATGGTATATTTGGTTGGCATCATGATACTCACCGGTGGTATCTTTATTTTGATATTAATGAATTCTCCCAAAAAAGGACGTTTAGGAACATGGCAAAATCGTATTGAGACATTCTTTGGCGATGAGAAGAAGCAAAACCCCGACGAACTCTATCAAATTAATCAATCTAAAATTGCGGTTTCAACAGGCGGAATCTTCGGAAAATTTCCGGGAAACAGTACACAACGAAATATGCTACCTCAGGCCTATTCCGATTTTATATATGCCATCATAATTGAAGAATACGGATTCATCGGCGGATTTATTATTCTGTTTTTATACCTTATATTATTGTTTCGAGGAATTCGTATTGCCACAAAGTGTGATACAACATTTGGGTCATTGCTCGGCTTGGGTATCTGTTTCATATTAGTATTTCAAGCGATGATTAATATGGCAATTGTTGTTGACCTTTTCCCTGTAACAGGACAACCTTTGCCGTTAGTGAGTATGGGGGGTACATCCATTTGGTTCACAAGTATCGGTATCGGAATTATGTTGAGCATCAGTAAGGCAAATGAAGATGCAGAAAAGCAAAATGAAGAAGAATCTCAAAATAGCACAGAAAATGCAACAACAGAAATATAAAATAATTATAAGTGGTGGCGGAACCGGAGGTCACGTGTTTCCTGCTATTACCATTGCAAATGCCATTATGAAAGTAAGTCCTGACACTGAAATCTTATTCGTGGGAGCGAATGGACGCATGGAGATGGAGAAAGTGCCTGAAGCAGGGTATAAGATAATTGGATTAAATATTAGCGGATTTCAACGGAAACTCACATTCAGAAACATCACGGTACTCTTAAAACTAATGTCGAGTTTGCGTAAGGCAAAGAGCATTATTAAACAATTTAAACCCGATGCAGTGGTGGGTGTTGGTGGGTATGCAAGTGGTCCCATATTACGTATTGCCTCAAAGAAAAAAATCCCAACCATTATTCAAGAACAAAATTCCTATCCGGGTATCACCAACAAAATTCTCTCTAAAAAAGTTGATCGCATTTGCGTGGCTTATGATGGCATGGATAAATTTTTTCCTATCAACAAAATATATGTAACCGGCAACCCTGTTCGTCAAGACATCACCAAACTGCAAGGCAAACGAGAACGCGGACTTGAGACATTTAATCTTGATGGAAGCAAAAAAACAGTCTTAATCGTTGGTGGCAGTTTGGGTGCTCGAACCATCAATGAAAGTATTGGTGCAAACTTGGAGATGTTTAAGCAAAATGATATCCAACTTATTTGGCAAACAGGAAAACCCTATTTTGAAAAAGCACAACAAGCTTGTTTGCCCTTTCAAGAGTTCGGTATTCAACCGTTTGCTTTTATTTCCAAAATGGATTATGCGTATGCTGCTGCAGATGTTATCATCTCAAGAGCAGGCGCCATAGCTATTTCGGAAATTTGTTTGGTACAAAAACCCGTAATTTTGGTTCCATCGCCCAATGTTTCGGAAGATCATCAAACGAAAAATGCTTTAGCACTTTCGAACCACAATGCAGCCATATTGGTTAAAGATGTTGATGCTAAAGAAACTCTTGTCAGCAAAACCATTGCATTGCTTCATGATGAAGAATCCTGTAGGGAACTTAGTGAAAACATTGCTCCTTTTGCCCATAAAAACTCAGCAGAAATTATTGCTGATATCATTCTAAGTATGATTAAAACAAAGTAATGTGAAAATAAAGGATATTCATACAATTTATTTTCTCGGCATCGGAGGTATAGGCATGAGTGCATTGGCGCGTTTCTTTAAAGCGCAGGGCTGCACCGTAAGCGGTTATGACAAAACGCCAACCCCACTGACTCAAAAGCTGATTGAAGAAGGAATTGCTATCCATTTTGAAGAAGACATCCTGCAAATTCCTGCCCATGTGGATTTGGTTGTTTACACCCCTGCTATTCCTGTTTCTCATGTCGAATACCAGCATATCATCCATCATAACATTCCCATAAAAAAGCGTGCGGAAATATTAGGTATGATTTCATCGGATTATTTCTCCATTGCCGTTGCCGGAACTCACGGAAAGACTACTATTACCGGTTTAATTTCTCACATACTTCATACTTCTGATATCAAAATAAATGCCTTTATTGGTGGCATCGTAAAGAATTTTCAATCTAACATCATCATATCCGATACCGCTCAATGTATCGTTGTTGAAGCTGACGAATACGACCGTTCTTTCCTTTGGCTCAATCCCGATATTGCCATTATTTCAGCCATTGATGCCGATCATTTGGACATATATTCAGACAAAAAGAAACTTGAAGAATCGTATCATCTTTTTGCTCAACGGATCAAACCTAAAGGCAAGCTGATTTACAAGCATACGCTTTCCATTCCCATTTTGGAAGGTGTTACTTCTTATTCTTATGGGTTAGATGCTACGGCTGATTTCTATGCTAAAGATATTTCGTTGCAAAACTCTCGCTTTCATTTCACGGCTTGTCTTCTTGGTGAAGAAATTTCCATTGAGATTAAAACTCCGGGCAGACACAACATCGAGAATGCCATTGCAGCGGCTGCCGCTTGCTATCTGCAGGGAATAAGTATGGAGCAAATTAAGCATGGCATCCAAACGTATCAAGGGATTGCTCGGCGCTTTGATTATCGCTTTGAAAATCCTTCAGCGATTTACATTGACGATTATGCCCATCATCCCGAGGAGTTAAAAGCTTTCATTAGCGCTGTTCGGGAAATGTATCCCACAAAAAAAATCACAGGCATCTTCCAACCACATTTGTTCTCGCGCACCTTGCATTTTGCCGACGATTTTGCTCATGTGTTGGACACACTTGATGAGGCTATCCTACTCGATATTTATCCTGCTCGCGAACTTCCCATTGAAGGCGTTACATCCCAATTGTTATTGGACAAAATGACAAGCACAAACAAAAGAATTCTCTCAAAGGACATGCTTTTGGAGGAATTAAAACATGCAAAGGTAGAAGTACTCTTAACCATAGGTGCCGGCGACATTGACCAATTAGTTCAACCCATTGAATCCATTCTTAACAACAGATTTAAATGAAAAACAAAATCTTTAGAATCGTCATTTGGTCACTCAGCATAGTATTATTTATTGCCTTGGTGGTCTTTGTTGTTGAGCGATATAACAGAAACAAATGTCCTCAAGTTAAAATTTCTATCGTAGCACCTTCAGATTGCATATTTATAAGCGAACAAGAAGTGAAATCCTATGTCGCATCATCGGGTGATTCCCTTGTAAATAGTTCTCTATCTAAGATAAACATACAAAAACTTGAATCCCAAATCAACCAAAACCCCTTCGTGTTCAGTTCAAAAGTTTACACAAGCATTGATGGCACTGTGAATATTGACATCATTCAGCGTGTGCCCATTGCCCGCATTCAAAACCTCTCAAATCAATGCTTCTATATCACAAGCGACGGACGTTTGATGCCCATCATACAGGGAAAGACTGCCCGAGTGGTGTTTGCCAACGGCTTCATCCCCGATATATATTGGAACACCGTATGTCTTGCCGTGGACTCTGTACAAGCTGCTGTTGATTCCTCCAAGTCATACAAATCACTGAAAGCCGTCTATCAAATCTCAAAATATATCAACAAAGATGCTTTTTGGAAAGCACAAATCCAACAACTTTATATGAATCCAAACGGAGTTATAGAATTAATTCCCGCTGTTGGCAAACATATTATTATCTTTGGAGACGAAAAAAACATTCCTGAAAAGTTTGATAAGCTTAAAATATTTTATAAAAAAGCGGAGTTTATCAATGCATGGGATAAATACGATACAATCAATATAAGTTATAAAGGACAAGTAATTTGCTCATAAAATAAAAACAAAAATATGGAAACATCAGAAATCATTGTAGGTTTAGACATCGGCACCACCAAAATAGCTGCTATCGTAGGTCGTCAAAGTCAATATGGTAAAATTGAAATTCTCGGCTATGGTTCTGCCGAATCTATCGGGGTGAAGCGCGGCGTGGTCATCAACATTGACAATACCGTTGAATCAATCAAAGCTGCTGTGAAAGAAGCTGAGGCAAAATCAGGGGTGAATATTAAATGCATCAATGTGGGTATTGCAGGTCAACACATCAAAAGTCTGCAACATCGCGGGTCTATCATCCGAAGCACGACGCATCAGGAAATTAATCAAGACGACATCAATAGATTGATTGACGATATGTATCGTTTGGTGATGCAACCCGGGGAAGAAATCATCCATGTGATTCCTCAAGAATACATCGTTGACAAAGAAGCCGGCATCCGCAAACCTATCGGCATGGCAGGCGTTTGTTTGGAAGCTAATTTCCATATCATCACAGGTTTGGTTTCTGCTGTACAAAACATCAATCGTTGTGTGGACCGTGCCGGATTGGAAATCGTTGACCAAATTCTTGAACCTTTGGCTTCAGCTGATGCTGTTTTGAGTGATGAAGAGAAAGAAGCAGGCGTTGTGTTGGTGGATATAGGTGGTGGCACTACTGACATCGCCATCTTCCAAGACGACATCATTCGCCACACTGCCGTTATTCCTTTGGGTGGCGACATCATCACCGAAGATATCAAAGAAGGATGCACCATCATCAAGAAAAATGCTGAAAAACTTAAAGTGCTTTACGGTTCTGCGCTCGCAAGCGAAAGCAAAGCCGACGAATTCGTTTCCATCCCCGGTTTACAAGGACGTCCTGCTAAGGAAATTAGTCTGAAGAATCTTGCAAGCATCATCGAAGCGCGTATCTCTGAAATCATTGAATATGTTTATAATGAAATTCGTTCCTCGGGCTACGAACGCAAACTCATTGCAGGCATCGTGCTCACGGGAGGAGGTGCTCAGCTCAAAAACATCGTTCAACTCACTGAATTCCTCACGGGCATGGACACCCGCATTGGTTATCCAAATCATCATTTAGCCGAAAACGTTCCTGAAGCTATGGGGTTGCCTATGTATGCAACGGGTGTTGGTTTGGTGATTCGCGGATTGGCGAAACAACCCCACAATGTTCAAAGTACTGAGCCTGAAAAACCCAAGGAAGAACCCATACAAACACATTCGAAGAAAACAGGTGGCAGTTTCTTTGATTCTTTATTTAAAAAAGGAAAGCACTTTTTTGATGATGATGTTAACTAATCGGAACCCGTCACCCTTTCTTATTTAGTCATCTACCCAATCACCATTTTCTTTAATCAACTGAATCAATTCATCCAAGGCGATGGATTCATCAATGTTTTTGTGGACTAAGTTTTTACCTTTATAAAGATTTACTTTCTGCATCCCTGAACCCACATAGCCATAATCGGCATCAGCCATCTCGCCCGGACCGTTGACGATGCAGCCCATCACCCCAATTTTGAGGTGTTTCAGATGCGATAGTCGCTCGCTAAGTTTTTTCAGTGTGCCTTCCACATCATACGACGTTCTGCCGCAAGTGGGGCAGGCGATGAACTCCGCTTTGACGCGCCGCAACCCCATGGCTTGCCACAATGCAAACATCAAATCGGACACGGAAGGATGATAGGGAGCATCCATGCAGATACCATTGATCAAACCATCGGTCAGGAAGAAAGCAAATTCGGCGGAAGCCACCAAGGTCAATGTATCTTCATTCTGATGCAGGTATTTCTTATAAAGCACCAAAGGCTGACGGTTTCCCAAAGCCTTCCATGCGAAGAGTTTTCGTCGGGCATCATGCAAATCGGCACAAGCGCTGATATCATATAGGATAATCTTTCGCTCATCCAAAGTTGTGCTTGCAGGGTTGAAATCAGCAGCATCTATCAAGACATATTCAACGTTCGATGCATCGGAAAATCGTTGAAGTGTGCCTTGTTGCATATCATAATAATAGTCGGGCGCGAATTTTGTTGCTGTAATGGGATGCTGTTGGGTGGTGATGGTTGCAGGAGGATAGCTGCTGCCAATGCCATTGACGGCTATTGTGTCCGCCTTGTTGAAGCTGTAGCCTTGATGAAACACATTATCCGAAAGCGTTCTGTAGGAAGCAAGTTGCGTACACAATTGTTTCGCCACAGCTATTTCGTTTACAGGGTTTTCGGTGAGCGACACGCGCAAGGTATCGCCCAAACCTTCCATAAGCAACTCGCCAATGCCTGCGGCAGATTTGATGCGGGCGTCGGCTCCTGCACCGGCTTCGGTCACACCCAAATGCAAGGGATAATCGTAGCCGAGCGCCGTCATGCGGGCTGCCAATAAACGATAGGAGTAAATCATGGTTTTCACATTGCTCGACTTCATCGAAAGCACCAAATTATGAAACCCATGCCCGACAAACATCGCAATAAATTCGAGCGCAGAAACCACCATCCCTTCGGGCGTATCGCCATAACGTTCGGTGATGCGGGCTGATAAGGACCCATGATTGACGCCCACGCGAATGGCAGTGCCATAGTCTTTACAAATGGAAATCAATGGCAACAGGCGCATGCTGATTTTGTCAAGCTCTTGTTGATAGGCACTCTCGGTATAGTTCAATCCTGCGGAAGCTTGTTTGTCCACATAATTTCCCGGATTGATGCGCACTTTGTGAACGTTGCGCGCGGCAATTTCGGCAGCTTCGGGCTGAAAATGTATGTCGGCAATCAGAGGCACATCGCATCCGCTGAGCAGCAACTCGGATTTAATGATGCGCAGGTTCTCGGCTTCCGCTTTGTTGCGAGCCGTGATACGCACCATTTCGCAACCCGCATCCACCAATGCCAAGGTTTGTTTCACCGTAGCCTCCGTGTCTGCCGTGTTGGTGTTGGTCATAGATTGTATGCGCACGGGGTTGGTGCCGCCCAAAGCCAATTTGCCAATATGTAGTTCTCTTGTAATCAATGGTGACGGGTTAATGTTGTATGTTTTGAATGAATTTTGATTACAAAGATATGAAATATTTCGTTACAGCCTTTTTCTTTTTGAGTTAATTGAGTTGATTTGGTTGATTGAGTTGATTAGGAGGAGTGGGAAGTTGCAAATTTCGCACAACTGTTTCTTTTTATATGTCGTCCCTACGGGACTTTAGGTTCACGATGTTTTATGTTGCTACCGATATTTTATCCCTTCGGGATGGTTGAATCTTGAATTCTAATTTCTAATATGATCTAATGTGTATGATGTGGCGAAGAATAAAATATTTTATTTTTTTT
>CAIWVT010000013.1 GCA_903916135.1 uncultured bacterium | reverse complement strand
TAACTTGACAAGAATAAGCAACTCTTGGTAACTTTATATAAAAGATGTCCTAAAAGAGCTTCGGATTAAAAAAAAGAATTCAAATGAATTGCATTATAATAATTTAGTAAACTAATAAATATTAATTTAATCATAAAAATATAAAAATATGTTCTATTCTAAAGCACTGTACGATTTTATTTCATTAACAATCATACTATTAATCGAAAGAGGCTACTTTGTAGCTTCATGTTTAACAGCAAATCCATCGTTTCCAACGCCTTTTGTGTTGGCAGCGCAAATTACCACATTAACGGATACTTTAAAAGCCGCTTGGCTGGCTTATGAAGCGAATCCCGGAACTAACGAAAAAGAAGCTCTCACTTTAGCCCAAGACGCTCTGATAGCGGCTTTAAAATCCGATGCCGATTATGTAACAGGCAAATCGGCTGGGGACCCTATTAAAATAAAATCTGGTGGGTACACCCCTTCAAAAGCAAAAAGCACTACCGAAAAGCCACCTTACGATGCCAAAGCGGGTTCAAAACCGGGAAGAGTTAAGCTATATTATCAAAAAGGCGACCATGATATGGCGGTTGTTTGGTTAGCATATATTGGAACCGAAGCTCCCGGAACTATGACGAATTATGTTCCATGCGCCGGCACCACTCTCGATAGTATAGAAGTAACCGGATTTACAAGTGGTGATTGGGTTAATTTTGTTGCATCGCCCATTGCTGCCAATGGCGATGGCACTTTCCATTGGACTCCGCCATTGCTTGTGCTGATACCATAAGCTTAGGGCAATGTTGAACTATTTCAACAATTTTATTATTTGGTGAAAAAAAATTGCACATTTGCCTAACAATAAAAAATAATAAGTTTACATAAAACCATTCAAAATTGGGTGGTTTTGTGTAGTTTTATTACATAGTACTTATGAGATAGTCGGCATTTAGCAGAAAAAACAAACAGTAAATAGAATGATTATACTACAAGCAGCAATCGCATTTGGACTATTTCTTTGCCTCATAGGTTGTGTTCTTCTATTTATAGTTTATCCAATTTTAATTTATTTATTTATTTTCTGGCTAATAAAACTTGGTAAAAAAAATAAGCAAAAATTAGATAAAAAGGATTATTTCATAATTGCTATAAATGGGTTAATGTATGCATCAATATCAATTGTAACATTAGCTTTAATCATCTACTTTCTACTAGTATCATTCGTTGACTTGTCAATATCCTGACAGTAAATTAATGATTATCAAAAATCATATTAAAATGGGTGATAACAACGTGAGTACTGCCAATGCCAAGCTTTTGTTTATTAAAATTCGATCTTTAATTTTACTGTTTATAATTTGGTAAGCTTTAATTGGTATTATAGCTTTTCCCTGTTCGGCGGTTGGCTCTGCCTCCGTCTGAAATATCAAATAAGATTGTGTCGAAATTGAATATCTTTATATAAGCTTTGCCTATTTCACAAATCAACCAATTAACCATCCAACAATAGAACAATACAACAATTCAACAATTCAACAATTCAACCTTGTTTTATTTTCCATCTCATCTTTCCAAATAAAAAATTATTTGGCATATAAATGCTTACGGTCTTATTATTTTATGTAACTTTGTATAAAATTTTATACCCCTTCGGGGTATGGATACAAATAGGTTGAAACAATCAATAAAGCATCTTCACACATGAAAAAATACATCATACTATTTCTTTTTCTTTGTTATTTCGCCAATGCGCATGCGCAAAAATTCAAAGGCGGATTGTTTGCAGGCATCGCAGCATCGCAAATCTCAGGCGATCAATTGTCGGGATTCAACAAACCCGGACTGTTTGCAGGTGCTTTCACCAACATCGTCTTCAAGGAAAAATATGGATTGCAATTGGAGTTGTATTACATACAGAAAGGAAGCCGCAAAGTGGCTAAGAATGGCAATATAGATACCTATAAATTGAATTTGCAATACATGGAAATGCCTATTTTGTTTAAGTGGCAAATTGTGAAACGATTTTATATAGAAGTGGGTCCAGCCGTTGGTGTACTGATGAAAAATTCAGGAGTTGAAAAAGATTATGGCGGGGTTTATACAGCACCTGACCGTCCTGTATTTAATCGTTTTGACTATTCTATAGTTGGTGGTTTAGGTGTGAATTTATCAACGCATTTTAAAGTAAATCTACGAGGTGAAAGTTCATTTGTTCCGGTTCGTAAACCTGATTTTTCGTGGCGTTTAGATCGTTGGCAATATAACTCCTCCATCTTATTATCCTTAATCTACGAAATCTGATGAAAAAGAAAATCGTGATAGGTGTAACAGGAGCCAGTGGCTCTATATACGCATTGAAACTATTTGAGAAACTCGACACCCTCAAAGATTCGATTTCCGAATGTGGCGTAGTGTTTTCCGGCAGTGCCGAAACTGTTTTGGAATATGAATTGCAAAAGAAAAAACATGACATAACGTCATATCCTATATACGACAATACGGATTTCTTTGCTCCTTTTGCCTCCGGCTCTGCCAACTTCGACACCATGATAGTTTGTCCGTGCACCATGGGCACGGTCGGCAGAATCGCTCATGGCTTTGCCAATGATTTATTGACACGCGCTGCCGATGTGATGTTGAAAGAGAGAAAAACTTTGGTGTTGGTGGTACGCGAGATGCCCTACAACCTAATTCACATTGAGAACTTCAAACTGCTTGCAAGCGCAGGAGCAATCATTTGTCCGACATCGCCCTCCTTTTATTCCAAACCACAGTCCATTGATGACTTGGTCGAAACGGTCATAAACAAAGTGTTGCACCTTGCCGGATTCTCACTCAAGTCGTATGAATGGGGCGAAGAGAAGCCCTAAATTGCGAACATCCTTTCAATTAAAAGATATCGTCATCATCCGACTTTTTCTTTTTCGGCTCATCGTCCTCATCAGTAGGCTTCAAATCAGCGTCAATATTGTCATGCTGTGAAAATAATTGCTCATCAATCTTGTCGTTGGTGGCAGTATCTATTTTAACATCCACTTTAATCAAATAGCTGGTATCCTGCGTATCAACTGTGATAGCGTAGAAAAAATCCTTGTTAGGTTTTGTTACTTTAAAAACATGATGCTGGAATCCGTCAGGATATTTTTCTTCCAATGCTTCTTGTACTTCCGGTGTGATATTGCTGATATGAACAATAACATTTTTTTTATTTTCCATGATAGTGTAAAATATTTTAGTTCATTAATAAAAAGAGTTCACTTATCAAAAAATGTGCCGATTTGGTATAAAACCAAAACAAATCAATAAATATTATTTTAAATTTTTTGCAAAAATATATCCAATTGAAATTAAAAACAAATAATTTGTAAAAAATAATTTCAATCTGCCTTTCTGTTGAAAAACAAATATTGCGAAATAATAATAAAAAGCATGGTAAACACTACGTTATAAAGCGCATGTTTCAAGGTGCCAAATAATTCTGTGAAACGAAATATTTCCAGATAGAACAAACAAATGTGATGAACGCTTGTCAAAATTAATGAATAAAAGAAAAACCAAGTAAATCCTAAATTCTTAATTCCGGGTTGCAATCCTAATTCGTAATCTTGTTTCGTCGAAACCACATTTTGTGCCCACGGACTGATGAAGGCAATGAGAACCGTTGCTGCGGTATGTATCCCGCCCGAATTTGAAAAAACATCTATAGATAACCCAAGTAAAAAACCAGAAATAAGAATAATCCAACGAGGTGTTTCAAAAGGTAACAAAATAATAAACAATATATAGATATAAGGTGTGATAAACGAAAACACTTCAATATTATTGAACACCAACACTTGCAATAAAACAAGTCCGATAAAGCGGATGATATTTCGGAGAATGATGTTATTCATCTTGCGAACGTTTTTCTAATTCGTTTAACTCATCCTTCATGAGATTATTAATGACATAAACATAGGATATGTTATTGAAGTCATTAAAAAGCTTCACTCTTATTTCATAAAAGTCCTTACCTTTATTAATTTCGTAAGAATAAACAGAGCCAATTAAAATTCCTTCGGGAAACATCATAGAATATCCGCTACTGATAATGGTGTCTCCAACAGAAATCTTTACGTGAGCAGGAACATCTTTCAAAGTAACAATACGATAATCATCTCCTTTCCAAACGATGGTCCCGATGTTGTCATTTTTTTTGATTTTAGCCGAAATTTTTGTTTTTGAATGTAAAAGAGAAGTAACTGAACAAAAATTCTCCGACACGTCTTTGACAATTCCAACAATTCCTTGGGATGAAATCACCCCCATATTCTTCTTAATGCCTTGTTTTAAACCTTTGTTGAGCGTGAGATAATTATTGACTCTATTGGCAGTATTGGAGATTACTTTTGCACTTAAATAAGTGTATTGTTGCTGGTACAGCGTGTCGTTAACGATAAAAGCCTTATTGTTAGTTTTAATGAATGAACGCTTTTGAAGACTTAACAGTTGAGCATTTTCATCTGCCAAGGTCTTATTAACACTTTTCAATCCAATATAATCTGTGATTCCACT
>CAIWVT010000012.1 GCA_903916135.1 uncultured bacterium | reverse complement strand
TCTTGAATCGATAATTGCTTTGCGATTGGCAGCATTATGACGACAATTTATGTTCTTTCCAGCCAGGTTCACAACCAGTTCAGCCCCTTCAAGCACTTCAATCAACTCTACAGGTTTCCATGACACATGCTTCGCTTCGCGTGAAACAATGAATACCTTGTAACCGTTTTCTTCAAAACGTTTAGTCAGATATGTTCCAATAAACCCGGTTCCTCCGGCAATCACGACTTTTTTCATCTGTTTATAATATTTATTTGTTTGTTGTACAGTAATTTACAAAACGCAAAGAAAAGTTTAAATTTTCATCTACATGCTCGTGGCTATACTCTTGTGTGCTTTGCGTTTGATGTCAGTTTCATATTCGGGGTTTCTGCAAAATCTTGATTTGCAGATTTTTCAACCTCCAGTAAAAATCGACCTTTTTTTGTAAAAAATACTGTTTTTTTTTGTTTAATATATAGAACCTTACTCAAAAATCTATTCAGCTTGCATGTTCGTAATTTAGGTCAACACCCAAATCTTTCAATTGCTTGATGAGTTGGGTTACTTTTTTATCTTTTTTTCTGTTTATCAGAAATTCTCCTCCTAATTCCTTGTATGCAGTTTTGTCTTTCAAAATAAAATAGGCAGCAATCAAAATCTTATGTCCTATTGCTATTAAAGCTCGTTTTTTACCCCTTCGAACAACTAAACTGTCGTACTTACTACGAAGATATGTGTTTTTTGTACGGCTCGCAGCCCAACCACACTGAACCAAAACAGGCCGTAGGTTTTTGTCACCGTAGGTTATACGTGAGCTTTTTTTTACCAGCGCTTTCATTGTTGCCGGGAGACATACCTGCCCAAGAAGAAAGATGTTGCTCGTCCTGAAAGGCAGACATGTCATTGCCTATTTCTGCAATAATATATTCAGCGCCTTCTTTTCCAACTCCAGGAATGGTGGATAATAACTCACGATCAAGTTCCAATTCGTTTGATTTCAAATGCTCATCAATTAGCTTGTCTATATTGGCTCTCAGCAGTTCTTTGTCTTTTATCGACTGCTTGATTAATTGAAGCATTTGTCGATGATGCGCTGTTAGTTTACCAACCAATGACTTTGCTAAGTCCGTTTCACTTGCTTGCATTTTGCCATGCCTGTAAGCTACAAGCTTGGTTATATCTTCTTCACCTGCAATCAGATCCTCTATGATTTTAGTGGCCACTGCACCACTCATATTACTCACAACACTTGAAAGTTTTATATTCCCATCTTCCAATATCTTTTGTATTCGATTTTTTTCTGAAGCTATTTGTTCTACGATTTTTCGTCTGTAACGTGTCATGTCACGTAACTCTCTGATAGGTTGTTTGGGGATAAAACTACCTTTTAACAATCCGCTCAACAGCAATTTAGCGATCCAACGGCTGTCTTTTTTATCTGTTTTATGACCAGGAACATTCTTGATGTGACGGGCATTGACCAAGATGATTTCAAAATCAGATTCCAAGATATTGAAAACTGGCTTCCAGTACACCCCTGTACTTTCCATTGCAATGTGAGTGATGTTGATCTCTTGAAGCCAACCACCCATAGATTCAATATCTTCTGTAAACGCACCGTATTCACGGGTTTCTTCTTTTATACCAGTACCTCTAACGGTCACAACTAAAAGCGATTTGTGTACATCGATACCACAACCACGCTCTATCACTTGTTCAAATTCTACTTTATTGGATTCCATAACTGAAAATTTTGGTTTGCACAAAGATAGAAAATGTGGTATATAATCATCTCCTTGTGTGTCCTAATTTTTTAATCCCGTCATGGGTGTTTCATATTGTCTAAATTTTAATTGTTATCTTGATTTTTGTTTTCAATAATTCCCGCTTTGCGTCGTTTCCCCATTCCTTGTCCCAATTTATATTGTATTGATTTTTTTTCGGGGTTTATAAAACAGTTTCCTAAACTGCGACCTGTGCCCTAACCTTTGTCTTCAGGTCCTTTTCCATTTAATCTTGGCATAATGCTTTAAATTTTATCGTTAATTATTATTTCCCTCTTTTTTTATAATTCAC
>CAIWVT010000011.1 GCA_903916135.1 uncultured bacterium | reverse complement strand
GCATTTGTTGATGGCAGAACGCGTCCATGCAGTTGCACGGGAGCATTTGTTGATGGCAGAACGCATCCATGCAGTTGCACGGGAGCATTTGTTGATGGCAGAATGCATCCATGCAGTTGCACGGGGGCATTTGTTGATGGCAGAACGCATCCATGCAAATAGTAAGGTTTTTTATATCATTATTAGTCTCGATTTCCGAAATAACATTACCTTCCTCTGTATTTACTTTAAAGCGTGTTGAAAAACACTGATTTGTGATTTTAAAAAATCTATTCAGTATCGTGTGTAAATGCTATTTTCATAGTTCTTTTTTATTATTTTCCCCCTTAATGCTTTAAAAAGATGTATATTTGCATTGTGATTCAGAATTTAGCCAAAAGCTTGGAGCATATAAAGGGAAAGTAGGATGACTTCAAGTCATCCTACCACTAAAATATATTTATCAATAATTAAAACGCTGTGAAATGAAAAAAATAATGTTAGCACTCCATCTGGTATTAATGATTTTCGTTTATGGACATATAAATGCGCAGATTTACCATCCATTAATTAAGTCCAATAAATTTTGGGATGTTCAATTTACAGACGGATCAATTTGTGGTTTATCTGGGGGTGGTAGGTTTTTTATACAAGGCGATACAATTATTTCTGGAAAAAAGTATAATATCGTTCGAGGTTATGGAATTGTTCCTGTTAATTCTGGTCCATATTGTCCTCCTTTTGCAATCGATGAGAGTATATCAGGAATACATTGTTTTTTGAGAGAGGATACTATTGAAAAAAAAGTTTACAAATATGAGACCATCTATTCACAAGAGGATCTGTATTATGATTTTAGTTTGTCAATAGGAGATACATTGAAATCACATTATGCAACTATCGTATTTGGTACTACACTTATCGTTACTAATGTAAGTTTGATTAGCCTTAATAATGGTGAACTACGAAAGAAATTTTTTCTAAATAACGGAGAATATTATATTGAAAGTATTGGAGGAGGATCAAAAGGATTAGCTGAATATTTATTTAATACACTTGGCGGTTCAAGTATTCAGGAATGTGTATTTGAAAACGGAGTACAACTTTGGTATTACGATCCGTGTTTCGGCTATTTAAACATTAACAAAGCACAAAATGTCGAAAATGTATCTATTTATCCCAACCCTTCCACCGATTTCATCAACATCAGTGGTGTGGTAGGGGAATTTACTATGGCTGTTTATGATTATTCCGGCAGGCTAATCCTGCAAGGGGAGAATCAAAAAAACATAGAACTGAGCCGGTTTCGCTCAGGAATCTACATGATAAAAATTGTTAGTGAAAAGGGAGTTTACACGGGGAAAGTGGTTAGGGAATAGAATGAGAAATTAAAAATTAAAAATTAAAAATTGGAGGCTTTGCACAAGTGGTTCTGAAACCTTAGTAGAAATGAATGACATACGATAGCCTTGACCTTATTAGCTTATTAAATTCTATTAAAAAACCTTGATAATGCAAGAAGGTAATAAGGTTGAGTTCTATGTGTGTTTGGCTATTCTACTAAGGTCAAAAACAATATAACCATAAAGCAATATAACAATATAATACCATTTAACCATTCAACAATACAGCCATCGCTCCATTGTTCTCAGGTGCAAACCGCTCCCGAATCTCAGCCATTAGATGCTCTATATGGATCTCATATCCCTCTGCCATCAGCGAAGTGACGAATTCTGCATGGGAGCGTCCTTGGCGGTAATCGGGTTCTTTGGCGGGATGGCGTATGTATTTTGCAATAATGCTGATATCTTCAGCCATGTTCAATACAGCGTGGTACAAAACGCGCTTGGGTTTGCGATAGATGGACGACCCCAATATCTTCTTTTCGCCTATGGCAATATCCGAGATGCCTTTTTGGAGGAGGTTTTTGACGCCATGCTGTGCTAAGACAGCCATGATACTTTCGTTAATCGTATGGAAGTAGGCACGTGGGTTTTTCAACGTCTCTGTGGCAAACGAAACCGCAATGACGATAGTGTTGGGCGTTAGTATGACCGTTTCGCCACCCGAAGGACGTTTCATCACCGTGATTTGATCCGCCAAAACGGCAACCATATCCAAGGAAGTCTCCGCTTTGTTGCTTTGCCCCAGCACCAGATAGGTTCTGTCCGGCTGCCACACACAGGCAGAAACCGCTTCCGTGGAATCCATGATATCCAAATCGGGAAGGATGTATTTTTGAATGTTGATCATTCTATGAAATTAATTGGGGATAAATTTGGCGTAGGGGTAATTCACGGCGTAGGGTAAATTCATGAATTTACCCTACAGGAATTACCCTTACAATTTTCCTATTTATGTATCGCCCTATCCACCGCCTCAAATCCTGCTTCCATAAATATCTCGGACACGGTAGGATGGGCATGTATGGTTTGCGAAATATCAAAGATGGTGCCTTCTATCTGCATATAGGCAGCGGCTTCGGCTATCATATCGGTGGCGTGGTCGGCAATGATTTGCACACCAAGGACCTGCCCGAACTTTTTTTCGGAGAACATACGTATCAAACCTTCAGTATGCCCTTCGGTCATGGCTTTAGCATTCACCGAAAGGGGAAACTCACTCAGTTTATAGTCCACGTTAGCCGCTTGCAGGTCTTGTTCGGTCTGACCAATCTGCGCCATTTCGGGGAAGGTATAGATGTTGAGCGGATAATTCTTTATGTTGAAATCCGTTTTAATCCCTTTTATCTTATTGATGAGCCAGATGCCTTGTGCCGAAGCCACATGAGCCAGATAGCTGCGCCCGTTCACATCGCCGATGGCATAGATTCCCGAAGCAGAGGTTTGCAGATTATCGTCGGTCTGAATATAGCCGTTCTCATCCAAAGCAATCTTCACATCGCTTGGGGGCAAAATGGCTTTACGGAAGTTGCAGTTAATAACCTTGTCGCATTGCAGCATCGTATCGCCAATATACAGAAGTCCGTCATCCACCTTGTCAATAGTATCGGCATACACCACAGGAATGCCCAATTCGTTGAATTTTTTAATGACATATTTGGATAAATAGTTGTCGGCACCCGGTATCAGATTCTCGTCAGGGGTAATCAGGCTGACATTTTTTTCTATCATGTGTAGAAACTGAACCATTTCGATGGCTACCGCTCCCTTGCCAAAAACCACGATGTTTTTAGGCAGTTCAGGCAGGTCGAATAGTTTTTCCAATTGCACCACATGGCGCGCTTCAATGGGTGCTTCTAAAGGAGCAGGATAAGACCCTGTGGCGATGATGATGTGTTCACATTCCAGGCTGCGATTCTCAACGGTAATGGTGTTGCCTTCATGAATCACTGCCTCGCCCATAATAACATCCACACCATTCTTTTTCAACAAAAAGTCAACGCCACCCGAAAGCTTTTTGACTATCCCTGTAGAGCGTTTCTTAGCTTTATCCCAATTGAACCGTAGTTGGTTCTTGTCAATGCCATCCACGCCAAATTCGGAAGCACTGATGACGCGGGCGAACATCTTGCCGCTTTCTATCATGGCTTTGGTAGGGATGCAACCCCAGTTGAGGCACATGCCTCCTATATATTTCTTCTCAATCAGGGCTGTTTTCAGTCCCACTTGTCCGGCACGGATAGCAGCCACATAACCTGCAGGTCCGGCACCAATTATTACGATATCGTATTTCATATTTTCGTGCTTTAATTATTCAATAATCATCGAAACAGGATCATTCAGATAGGCGGTCAAGGTATTCACAAAGCGCGTAACTTCGCCGCCGTCCACTATTCTGTGGTCAACCGATAAGGATAAGGGGAAGAAACGTCCTTTCACCACTTCCTCACCTCTGAAGATGGGTTTTTCTATCAAACGTCCGATGCCCAATATTCCTGCTTGGGGATAATTGATGACGGGAGTGGCAAAGATGCCGCCAATAGAACCATAATTGGTGATGGTAAACGTGCCGTCTTTCATGTCGTTCATCGAGAGTTTTCGGTCGCGGGCTTTGTCGGCTATCTCTGTAACTTTCTCTGCTAATTGTTTGATGCTAAGTTTATCGGCATCATAGATAACGGGAACCAGCAAACCGTCTTCCGTATCCACGGCTATGCCGATATTAAAGTAATTCTTATACACCATGCGGTTGTTCTCCATATCTATTTCTGAGTTCAGAGATGGGAACTTCTTCAGACTTAATGCCACTGCTTTCAAGATGAAAGGCAGAAAACTCAGTTTGATACCTTCAGCAGCCAGTATAGTTTTGTATTTTTCGCGAACACGTATCAATTCAGAGATTTCAACCTCTTCATGCATGGTCATGTGAGCCGCACTATGCTTCGAGTTTATCATATTCTTGGCAATCGTCTTGCGAAGCTGCGAAAGTGGTTTGTAGCTTATGCGGTCTTCAGCCAATTGCGGAATCTGTTTCGCCTGGTCTTCCATGCGTTTCGAACTTTCGAAGTACTTCTTGATATCAGCCGTCATCACGCGTCCCGCAGGACCACTTCCTGTAACCAGATTGATATCCACACCCATTTCTTTTGCCATAGCACGTGCCACAGGGGTTGCCAATGCTTTCTTGACAGGCTTGCTGACGTGAGCAGCATCCGCATCAACGCCTTCTTCGCTGGCAGGCATATACGCATTGTTGCCGGCGACTTCTAATGTACCAACCACACCGGCACCTTCTTCTACCACTTCTTCCACCAAGACTTTCTGCACTTCAGCCACAGCAGCAGCCCCGGCAATGCCTTCCATCTCTATCTCCACCAAAGGGTCGCCCACTTTGATGGTTTCGCCTATTTTACCATACACCGCAGCGATGACACCTGTTTTGGGAGAAGGGATATCAGTGACCACCTTATCGGTTTCCATTTTCACCAACGCATCTCCCGAACTCACCTGTTGACCTTTCACAACATACCATTCAGCGATGGTGCCCTCGTCGAGTCCTTCGCCTATATCCGGAAATTTAAAAATGTATCTCATCCGTATTAAATTTTAAAATTTTACAGTTTTTTCCAATTCATAAAAGATCTTCTCGGGAGTAATCAAATAGAAATGCTCCGTAGCAGGTAAAGGAACGATGGTGTCGAAACCGGCAACACGTTTCACAGGGGCTTCCAAATACAAAAACGCTTCCTCGTTGGCGATGGCGGTGATTTCGGCTGCCACACCAAAGGACTTGGGTTCTTCGGTTACTATCATCAGGCGTCCCGTCTTTTGAACCGATTTGATGATGGTTTCCTTATCTATTGGATAAATACTTCTCAAATCAATCAATTCAACCGAGATGTTCTTACTTTTAGCCATCACCATCGCCTTCTGCACTTCGCGTATCATGGCACCATAAGCCACTACGGTGATGTCATCCCCTGCGGTGAGCACTTTTGCTTTCCCGATAGGAATAGCATATTTTTCTTCTGAAACTTCCTGTTTGATGGCTCTGTAAATACGTTTGGGTTCCATAAACATCACCGTGTCGTCGCTTTCGATAGCGGCTATCAACATCCCTTTGGCATCATGAGGGGTGGAAGGAATGATGACTTTTAGCCCGGGGATATGCCCAAACATAGCTTCCATACTTTCCGAATGATGTTCAAGCGCATTGATACCCCCGCCATACGGGAAACGGATGACCATTGGGGTTTTGAATTTTCCTCTACTTCTGTTGTGTATCCTGGCTGCATGAGAAATAATCTGGTTGAATGCAGGATAAACAAATCCACAGAATTGTAGCTCCACAATTGGTCTCAAACCGGCTATTGCCATACCAACGGCTGTTCCAACGATGCCCGATTCCGCCAAAGGCGAATCAAACACACGTTGCTCACCAAATTTCTCCTGAAGTCCTTCCGTCACGCGAAACACGCCGCCTTCAAAACCGGCATCCTCCCCATACAACACTACAGTCGGGTCTTCTCTTAATTTTATTTCCAAGGCGTTGTTAATCGCCTGAACCATATTCATTACTTTCATTTTTGTGCCTCCTTCCATTTTAAGAACTTCTCATGTTCCATCTGTTGAATTTTCAAGTCTTCGGGGATGTCCACGTAAGTATATTTAAAAACATCATCCAAAACGGTAGGCGGATAATTTTCAGCCTCCTCAAAACTCCGGTCAACTTCCTTTTTATATTGCTCAATCAAGGTTTGTTCTTCGGTATCGGTAATCAATTTCTTTGCCTTTAAAAACTTATTCAATCGTGTCAAAGGGTCTGTCAATCCCCAGAAGTCTTCTTCTTCTTTTGTCCTGTATTTAGTAGGATCATCCGAAGTGGTGTGCGCTCCCTTGCGATAGGTCAAGGCTTCAATCAACACAGGACCCTTACCTTCTGAGGCATAGTTGCGTGAATAATCCAAAGCGCTGTACATGGCGAAATAGTCATTACCATCCACTTTAATGCCAGGCATTCCATACGCTAAGGACTTCACAGCCACGTTTACCGAAGCCGTTTGTTTGCTGAAAGGCACCGAGATGGCAAACTGATTGTTTTGTACCACAAATATCACAGGCACTTTCCATACAGCAGCAAAATTCAAAGCTTCATGAAAATCACCTTCCGAAGTGCCGCCGTCGCCGACAACAGTATAGACGATGTCTTTTTCTTTTCTCAATTTGATGGCATAACCAATGCCTGCTGCATGCAACAACTGCGAAGCTATGGGCACCGCCATCGGCAGCAATTTCTTTACATTTCGGAAAGCATTTCCTTCTTCATTTCCTTTAAAATAAAGAAAGATATCTTTCAGTGTAGCTCCTTTGGCGAGCCAGGCACCCAATTCGCGAAAAGCCGGCACCAGCCAATCTTCCTCGGTCATTATATTACCTAAAGCCCCTGAAATGGCTTCCTGTCCCAAATTGGGCGGATAGGTGAACATGCGCCCCTGACGTTGATACGACACCGCCATAGTGTCGGCAACTCTGGCAAAAAGCATATCATTATATGCCTTTTGTATCTGCTCATCAGCCAATTGGGGCATCCATTTTTTATTGATTAGTTGCCCCTCGTTGTCAATTACTCTAAGTATTTTATCTTCTGCGGGATTAAATTCTTTAAACATTATACCTCCTGATTCATTAAATTATTATTTAGAAAATTTCCAGATAGTAAAAATTCCATGCAAAAGTACATAAATTAATTGGATTACTTGCAATATTATTTTAAAAAAAAACATAAATGGGATGCTAATACCGATACGATTATAGTCCAAGCCCGATATGTCCATGTCGGGACAGGGAAATTGAAAATAACAGCTACTCTATCGGCATTATACCAAAAGCGTTTGGACTAAAACTTAGTATGTAATTGTATTACATG
>CAIWVT010000010.1 GCA_903916135.1 uncultured bacterium | reverse complement strand
AATCGGTTGTAGTTCAATACTGAATTGGTTTTTTTTGGACTTTTTTTTTACCACAATGTTTGTAATATCTCCATCCAATACAATGGCTACCTGTTTAAGCAACTGTTCTTTTATCTTTTCTTCACAAGCATCTATTTGACTTTGGTAAAACATATATTCTTCAAATGCTTGTTTTAGCATAAACAAATAATCTTCTTTCCAAATTCCAACCAAAGCTTTTTTAATATCTGCATCACTCGCTTTTATGCGAGGATCTTTCAGCTTAATCAATTCATCAGGATTATATTCTCCATTTAATATGGCGTTCACCATTTGAAGACCGGTTTTGCCTAATAGATCACTGATAACTACGTGAAGCTTTACATTCATTAATTCAAATGCTTTTTGCATCCGACGGACACTATCAGAACTAATGCTGACAAGATTTCTACGTTGGCGCACATAATTTCGTAGCGTACGTATGTCTGCTTCAGGTTGAAAACTCTTCTGTAACAAGCCACAACTATGTAGCTTTTGTAACCAAATAGCATCAGAATCATCTTTCTTGCGTCCCGTAACATTTTTTACATGCTTAGCATTAACCAAATACGGTTCAATTCCTGCTTCTTCCAACATCAAGTAGAGGGGCAACCAATAAATACCAGTACTTTCCATAGCCACGGTTATAATACCTTCGGATTTCAACCAATTTACATTGTCTTTTAAGTCTTCTGTGAATGTCTTAAACTCACGCACTTCAAAACCAGTTGCACCATCGCTAATAGCTACAAAATTACTTTTATCGCCGATGTCGATACCTGCAGCATAAGGATTAAAAACAGGAAGTCCTTGACTAAACCTTTTCTTTTTTACATTTTCTTTTTGAGGATCATCTTTTTTTTCTTCTTTCATTTGTTTATAGTTTTATGGCAATCTAAACGAGGTGCTAAAAAATGAAAATTGATCTACTATACGGTGTCTCTAAGAGCATCCATTTGAAATTCCAATAAGCACCTCAAACCAAACTTAGTAAAGGAATATTTTTTCCATGGTTTAACTGGTCTTTGCAAAGATTGCGATTTTGCCTGCAAAGTTATCTATTTTGAGGTTCGGTTCGAAAATCGTGAGGACTTAGTAGAAAAGCCAAACACGCACAGAAACCAACCTTATTACCTTCTTTCTCTATCAACGTTTTTTTTGATAGAATTTAATAATCTAATAAGGTCAGGGTGTTGTTATGTCATTCATTTCTACTAAGGTTTGTTTGTGAAGTGCAATGTAGAAAATCTTTTTTATAGACACAACCTTATTTGATACTTCCGACGGAGGCAGAGGCTGTCGCAGAACGGGGAAACCATTATTCACTAACCACAATCTTCCCCGTTGTAACTTCCTTATCGTCCATTATCAGTTTCAGAAAGTACATTCCGTTAGTAAGCGTTCTGCGGTTTAGCTGGATTTTATCGCAATCTGTGTATCGGTTTTGGACTACGAGTTTGCCTTGCATATCATAAACTGAAAGGGAAATATCATGGTAGGTATGGGAGAGGGTTATTTGGGTGGTTGTGGAGAAGGGATTGGGTGAGATGGAAAAATTATCTGTCTTATTACTTTCCGAAATACCTTGTATATCATGGCAATCGCTTTGATATTGCCGAACAAATTTATTTGTATCTGCCTGATGATTAAAAAACGAGAAGTACAGAATACCAATAAAAGAAGTATCGGGACCACAATTTGAGTCTGGATAAACCTGGTAAATATTAGCTGTATAAAAAGCAGAAGCCAATCCGGCAATGGTTACCTTAAAATCAAAAATACAATTACACATAGCACATCCGGGTGCAATATTTCTTTCAAATAAATTTAATTGTCCGTAAGTATCATTATAGATATCCCATGTATTATCAATTAAACAATTTCGGCGGGCATTACTATCAATTATTGTGACTGAATCGTTATGGATAACAGCCAATAAAATATCATATTGTTGCGAAAATGCCGGTAGTGCTGACAACATGAAGAGAATAAGTAGAATTTTTTTCATTACATCAATTTTTTAATTAAACATTCCGAAAACTTTAGCAAAGATACGAATAAAAAAAAACTTCCGAAGAATTATTTTTCATCTCCGGTAGTTTATTCGGTAGAAGTGTGTTTTGATTATCTAAAAAAACAAGCTTATGAGATGGTTCTCGTTTTTTAAAGTGCTCTCCAACCTCTGTTGTGCGAAGTTTGCAACTTCCCACTCTCTTATAGCCCCTT
>CAIWVT010000009.1 GCA_903916135.1 uncultured bacterium | reverse complement strand
TTTAAAAAGGATTAACCAACTTTTAATGTTATAGCACCTAAATTACGTGTGGTTCCATCAGGTAATTTAGCTTTAATATCTTCAAAAAATACTTTTTGTCCTTTACTCACACCGTTTAACATCTGTATCATTTTTGCAGAAAATCTCGGACCTGTGGTAGTTTCAGGAAAATAGTCTCCGCCTTTTACAATGGCTAATGTAAATCCAATAATCGTTGGATATACATTAAAATCAAAACCATCCATTTTAGGAATAACACCACCTGCAGCAAGTAAATTTGCTTTTGGAATCACTCCACCTCTAACACCACCAACATAAGCTACCGGATCTGGAATACGTTTTACACGAAATTTCATCATTCCCATGTTTTTAGACGTAGCACCCATTTTTGCACTTACGTTTACGGTACATTCACCTTGCGTAGAAACTTTTACATTATACAGTCCGTTTCCTGGTGATTTTGTAATGGTTCCACCGCCTCCGGTAATAGTAGGAGTAACTTGTTCGTTTGATGCTCCTGGCACCGAAATCGAAACTGGATTATCAACACCAATATAAAACACATTCATCATGGTTGGAGAAATAGTTGCAGAAGGAGTTCCAACTACATACTCACTATTGAATGGATAAGATTTACTTGTTCCATCAGCAGCAGTAATAGTGATTTTTCCGCCAAATTGTTTTACACCTGCAGCACCTGCAGAAAGTTTTAATTTACCAACACCTCTATAGCCATCAACCTTTGTTGTTGCACCAGAAATCACCATTGTATTTGAATCAATTCCAGAACCAACTTCGATTACAGGATTCTGTTTTGTATCATAAGCTGCTACAAAAATATCTGCCTCGAAGTTTTCGCCCGTCAACACGTAATTGCTTTTTGCAACTACTTTAGCGCCTACTTCATCAAATTTAAAATCATCACCAGAAATATCAGTTAATAAAGCATTTACTACGTCAAATTCTGCGTTTTTTACTTCAGCAATAAGTTTATTTAAGATAACGACATTTGCAACTAGGATAGTATAATAAAAATTATGCATTTCCCAATTTTGAGCTTTTCCGCTGGCATTTTTATATGGACCTTTAGTATCTAAACCTAAATCCATTTTTGTATGTTTCTTTTTATCTAAAAGATTCAACATATTTACCTTGAAATCTTCAATCTTCTTCTTCAAATCGGCAGCTCTTCCACCAGCACCACTTTCTGAATTACCAATAAAATAGCGAGTACCTTCAACATATCTATCTCTTTGACCAATTTCTCTAAGATTTATATCTTTACACTCTTCGACAGTCTTTTTCGATTCGGCAGCAATTACTTCGGCTCTTGTTTGCTCAATAAAGCCTATCATGTCTTTTGCCATTTTACGTGCCTTCTGTGCATTTTCAAAAAATGGACGAACTTTAGCTTCGTTTATTTTTAATTGTTTATCGAATTGCGAATACGTCAATTCGATTTTTTTAGTAAAGTTTTCGTTTGTTGTAACTAAACTTTCGTTTACGATAAGAAATGAATCGAGTATCTCTTTCGACACGTTGAGAGCTAAAAGCGCTGTCAACACGAGATACATCATCGAAATCATTCGCTGTCTCGGGGTTTCCGGACAATTTGTTGCACCCATAATATGCTCCTGTTTTTTTTATTAAATTAAATAAAGCATTAATTAATTAACTTTGTTAACATTCATAGCAGCCAACATATTTCCATATACTTGGTTGAGTGCTGCCACATTTTTAGCCAAAACATTAACTTGATCTTTGTACTTCGCAGTACCTTCAACAGATTCGTTAAGATTTGCCAAAAACCCGTCAATGCTTTCTTTAACTTGATTTGTTTTTTGGAGCTGATCTGAAGAGCTTTTCAACTGAAGTTCGTAAACCGAATTCAATTCTGTTAGGTTCTTAGACATTTTCTGAATTTGTTCACCGTAAGCTTTTCCATCAACTGCTGAAAAATCAATAGCATCAGCAGATTTTGTTAATGACTCTGCTGATTTCACATATTTATCAGCTAAATTATGAGCAGATTCCGTTGCAAATATTATACTTTTTATATAATCGTCTGTAGCATGAATATCTTTTTTCATATTTTCCGCAACTTGACTATATGTTCCTGCTAAATTATTTGCAGTTGCTGAAGCATTTTTTATGTTACTCGAAAATTCTTGAGTAACTACGATATCATTTTCTAAAGCAGCAGTAGTTTTGTTGTAAGCTTCAGATAAATTTTTAACATTACCGGCAGCATTATTAAGGTTTGTAACATAACCATCAGTGGCTGATGCAGCATCTGCAACGCCTGATAATTTTAGAGCATTTTCTCCAAGATTTCTCATGCCGTCCCCTAAACTGGCAATAAGTTCCGGACCAATTTTTGCTTCTTCAAGCATTTTGTCTAAACGCTGTGTTGCAGTACCTTTATTAGCACCATGTTCAATATCTTCCATACCTGCTAATTCTGGATAAACCAACGACCAATCATGTTCAACATGCAATGGCTCGAATGCAGAGAAAAAGAAAATACACGCTTCTGTACCCAAACCAAATATTAACATAAGATCTGCTCCTGCATAGTGATTAATTTTAAATAATGCACCTAAAATTACAACGGATGCACCCCAGCCATATAATTTGGCCATAAATTGTTTGTAACCCTTACTTCTTACTAAATTATAAATTCCCATAATTTACTTGTGATTTTTTTAATTGATTAATATTAATTTAACTGTGATTATTTTTTTATCTATAAATATTTGAAGACCCAGCTCCGTCATCAATGTGACGTCCTAAATATGTTTGTACGCATCTAAACCCAATATAACATTTTGCAGTATCTTGATATTCGTATGTCCTAACACCTGCTTGCATATAGTAGCCTATATCTTTCCACGAACCACCACGAATTACTTTACGTTTCAAAACTTCGGGATCTGTTTTTTTTGCTTCGTACGAATAATTCATATTGAGATCGTGTGCAAAGTTGTATGCCGATTCGTCATAAGCATCCATACACCATTCAGCTACATTACCTGCCATATCATACAACCCAAAATCATTTGGAGCATAGTGAGCAACAATTAATGTTTGAATTCCTCCATCATCAAGGTAATTTCCACGTAATGGTTTATAGTTTCCTAAGAAACATCCATTACTATTGCGAATGTATGGACCTCCCCAAGGATAAGGACTTTGATCTAAACCTCCACGAGCAGCCCATTCCCATTCCGATTCTGTTGGTAAACGAAAATCATTTACGCGATAATCACCATTTGTTTCTAAATATTCATTAAGTGTATTTGATCTCCAAATACAAAATGCACGAGCTTGTGTCCAACTTACCCCAACAACAGGATAGTTATCATAAGCAGGATGACTAAAATAGTTTAACATAGGTTCATTATAAGAATAGGTGAAGTCATGAACCCAGCAAAGTGTATCAGGATATACATTAATCACACCTTTCTTTAAAAAGACAGATCTGTCTTTAACGCCTTGTGGGCGATTTGATAAACTTGAAAGATCGTGATCAGCTTGGTCTTGAGTAGAAGTTGCTTCATTAGAAAAATCTTTACGAGCAGCAGCTTTATAATCTACCCAGTAATATTCATAATTAAGTTTTCTTGTATCAATCTCTTTCCTTCTGAAATATCTTTCATGTTCGGGCATATATAAAGGTTCTAAAGCCTCTCTTTCTTCTTGTTCAAAATCATCCCATTTTATTCGAGTATCCCAATTTAGATGATGTGGCTCTAATGGTTCGCCGTATTCATCTTCTTCAATCCACCAATCTTCTGGTGTAACACTACCAAGAAGTTCTCTTGCTAATGAATCTCGAACATAATAAACAAATTGACGATATTCATTATTAGTGATTTCAGTTTCATCCATATAAAAAGCTTGAACTGTCACAGTTTTTTGCTGTGAAGTTATTGCAAACGGAACATCCTGATCACTTGGACCCATTTGATAGCTACCCGGCGGGATAAACAACATTCCATAAGGAGTTGGTTGGAAAAATCCTTCCCTACCTTGAACTCCTATCAGTTCTCCGCTTCCGTTATTTTTGCAACTACTAATTAAGATGATTGCAGAAAAAGCTATAATTACCAGGAATTTTTTCATATTATGATTTTTTGCTTACTGTTTATTTTATTGTTTGCTTATTTTTTTGCATATATGATTTAAACGCAAAAATACAACTTTTGTTTCATTATGAAAGATTTTTTATAAAAATCTTGTATTAATATACTTTGTTATTTTTGGATTGATAACAATTTTAAAGCAATAACCAAGCATAACTTCGTGGGTTCCACTACTTCTTTTGCTTTTTCCAAGAGCTGATGTCGTAATATCGTATGAATAACCAATTTTTAATTGCTGTAATGCAGGTTTCATTGTGGGCTGATTAAAAGGATAGGCTCCAATGATAATTCCCAAAGCATCCTGTACTCTATAAGAAATGCCAGCCCAAACCATATTTTTCCATTTTGCCATTGCAGTAACATCATACTGTGCAGAAGCAAAATCAGTTTTAATTAGCACATAAGGACTCAATTCCCAATCAGGTGCACCTGGAATTGTCCAATGATAAGCTCCTGTTAGATAATAATGTCGCTTTAATGTTGATTTTTGCGAGTTCTCAATTTTAATTTTGCCTTGTATCAATTGAGATGAAGATATACCAACATAAGCCTTCCCAGGTATATTATAGAATAAACCAGCAGCAACATCAGTAATGAAAGATGTTTGTTTCGTTTTAGAAACCAATAATGGATCACTAGGATCTATTGGATTAAATCCTGAAAAGTCAATACTTTTATTTAAGAAACCTACTTGTACTCCAATTCCCAAAACTCCAATTGAAATAGGCTGATGATACGCATAAGCAAGTTTTACTCCCAAATTGCTTTCGAAGCCTAATTTATCACTGAAAACAGATAAACCAATTCCACCGCGTAATGCACGTATTGGACCGTCTATTGAAAGTAAAATTGTTTGTGGTGCACCTTTGTGAGATATAAGCGAGGTGTTTGGATCGTTGTTTTTATAATACGTGTCCGTAAATCCAGTCCATTGTTGGCGAAACAATGTTGTTATGCAAATTTGCTTATTAATTCCAGCATAACCAGGATTTGTCAACATATTCGTAAACATATTTTGTGTAAACTGCGCCTCTTGTTGCGCAAGAGCTATAACAGAAAATGAAAAGAAAATAAGTGCAAAGTAAAATTTTTTCATAGTGTCGTTTTTAAATATTTCAAATTTGAGCGTAAAATTACATCTTTTTTTAATACTAACGCACGATTGTTAAGAAAAAATACTATCTAAATAATTGCATTTTTTTTAAACAATTGTAAATTAGCGTAATGAAAATAGTTTTAAAGTAAAAATTTATTTCTTCTTTTATACCTCTTTCTTAAAAAAAAGTTTCACCTTGCAAAGATAATTTTTTTAATTTAATACGAATAAAAAAAAAATAAAAAATTTAAAAAAAAACTTCATTTGACTTCTTTTTTAAAAATATTTTTTTCAACAAGCGCTTTAAATTAAAAAAAAACCGTTACATTAGTTTTTGATATGCTTGCCACCAACGGTCAGGAATTTCTTCTTTCATCGCTGTCTGGTAATCTTTATATGAACAAGGAACTAAATAATGTCGTTCGTATTTAGATTTTAGTTTTGTCGGACAAGGTACTTCCATCCACCAACGGTCACTTTTTTTACTTTTATAATAAACAATTTCATTTTGAAGTTCCTTAATTACAACTCTGTACTTGATATAATCTTTCTTATCCTTTACAGGGAAGTCGAATTTACGATTATAAAAACCATCTATAAAATACCAAACAGCTTGAGCTGCTAAATGAGCAGTTTGACCATTATTGTCTTTTTCAGGATTTAATTCATAAATTCCAATCGAACTGAGTTTGTCGCTTAATCCGGCATAGCGCATAATTCGACATAATTCTTCTCCATAGAATCCATTTGGACTTGCATTTCCGTTTCCAGGAGCATCTGATTGGCGTACAGACGAAATATCTACAGAAATCATATCAGCATTTCTAACCATTGGCTCAACCTCTTCAATATCGGATTGAACCGATCCTAAACGATAGGTGTCAAAATAGAGCTTTTTCATAAGATCAATAGCACCTGAATCTACAAAATAGGATTGATAACCAATATTTGAAAAGTTAAATAGATAGCTGGGTTGATGGGTTATGATTTTGTTTAAATAGGTTTTGGAAGTCAAAGGGCTTTCTGTATCACCTAAGTCAAATGCAGGATCAACAGTTACAATGTTTATTATTTTTCCGATAGATTCATAAGCCAAATAATTTGCGAAAGTAAGGTCTTGACCACCGCCAATAATAATAGGTACAATATTTTTTTTCAATAACGTGGCAACTACATCGCGAAAAGCATAATAGGTATCATTAATTGTTTTCCCTGGTTTAATATTCCCTAAGTCAATAATTTTTAGGTTGAAATCCGGTTTATATAAAGCGTACAAATATTTCCTGACTGCATCTGGTGCTTTTGAACAATGTAAATTATCAACCGATGCACGACCTTCGTTTACGCCAACAAGAGCAATATCTACGTCATCAATATCAGGAAAAGACATTTCTGTTCCGAAAATCTTTACAAAATTGTATAGTTGATTCGGATGTAAGTTATCCGTTTCAATAATACTGCTTAGCTTTATCGGGTCAAAATAAATTGATATGTCCATATTATGTCGTGCTTTTCTTGGTTTTTGAGGTGGATTTTTTAACTGTGGTCTTTTTAGCTGTTGTAGTCTTCTTTGTTGAAGCTGCTTTTGTCGTTGATTTTTTTGGAGCAGCTTCTTTTTTTCCGGCAAATGTCTTTTTGGG
>CAIWVT010000008.1 GCA_903916135.1 uncultured bacterium | reverse complement strand
TGTGTATAACATGGTGTATAAGAAAGTTTGCTATTAACGGTTGTGGTAATTTGAAAGTTCTCGTAAGCAAACCTTCTCATACACCCAACCGTTATAAACAATAATAAGAATCACCCTTCGATAGCCTTTCGGATTTTCTTAACTTCCTTAGCTCCGTGAATTTCCTTAATTGTTTGAATAATTTCTTCATACGATTTGGTAAATTGATAATAAGGTTTTTTACCTTCGTTTAATTCTGAAATTATTTCTTTTACTTTATTTTCGATTTCCTTCTTTGATTCTTCTACCCATTCATTAATAATATCTTGCTCTTCCATGTGGTAAAAAGTAATTGAATCAACTATACTGCTGAATATACAGTATTTGCCATTTGGTTGCTTAATAATTTGTCTTCCCATAAAATTACTGTTTATAACACCGCATAAAACCAATAGCGGTTTAAGTTGTGTATGTTAGTGCAGTACAATTTATTAAGTGTGTAACTGGTTGATAGTGTACTGCTTCCTATTCCGCTACTGGTCTTATGCAAACCGTTATAAACTATTAATTGATGTCAGGTATTTTTGCAGTTGTTGTATATCAATCTCATGTTTGTCTATACAAGTACAATTGTATTTACTAACAAAATCAATTAACAGACCCTCACACGCATTGCCACTGCACTTTATAACATCAGATAAAACCAATTTTTCTAAGTCATCTATAAACGAAGAAATTGTGTCCCTTACTGTTTTTAATGTTTCTACTTGCGGTATTCCTTCGCACATCTTTATTGCTTCATCAAATATTGCAATTTCTTTTCTGTATTTTTTTAGCAATTGTTCTTTAGTCATTTTATTCTGTATTTTAAGTTAAAAACTGTTTTTATCTGCGTTCCGTTATAAACAATGTGCCATAGGTATTATCTTCTTGCCCTCGCACACATCACATATCGGTCTTGCATTTGTTCCCATTATTGCAGGTGAATTGTGTCTAAATAAATCACCATCTCCAACGCACTTTGGACAGATTTGGTAAGGCACACAGTTTATAACAGCAGGTATATTCAAATTATTTACTTGCTGTTCTTCCTTGTCAATCCAATGACGGTAATTAACATCGCTTGCACAATTATTTTCTACACAAAATTTTGCAAATCTCATTAATTGTTCTTTAGTAAATAAATATTCCATATTAATTTAGTTTAGTGTTATTAATTCGTAAAAAATCAAAATATACCTGCATCACGTTATACACAATATTTTTCTCCCACCGCACCCGAATACAAATGTACGACTTTTTCTTATTATACGTGATTTTTTCTTTTTTGTTTCATATTTATAGAAAAATTAATTTATAAAATTATGGCAACAAAAAAAATTACTTTAAATGAACTTAGAAGTTTGGTTAAACAGATTATTAAGGAAAATGTAGAACCAGCAGCACCAGCAGCACCAGCAGCACAAGCAGCAGCACCACGATTAACTAATCAAGAAATTCAATTTCTTAATAAAATATATGGAGAAATTGGTCAGGCAGTGGAACTTCAAGGGGTAGTTGGCAATCCTAAAATAAAAGCTGCTGGATATGAAGCTTACAGAAAAATTGGAGAAATGATACACAGCAAATAAATAACAAACATAAACCCACTACACAAAAATACTGTGTATAACAGCAAGTAAACCACATTAAAACGATGGTTTACTTGCAACCGTTAGCGTTCATTGCTTATCGTGTTTACAACTTCCTTCTGGGCATTTTGCACCAAATATCTTTTGTTCGTATGGCGAAGCCCATCTGCCATGTATACATCCATCATTCATTCGTAAGTTTCTAACATCTCTAATGCAGTCTTTACAAAGCAACGAAACGCTAACATCGTGTATAGCACATTGCCCTTCTTGTTTTAAATTATATTTTTCCATATTTTTTAAATTTAGTGTTTCAAATTAAGTTCTCGTTGGCAACGTGCTATACACGCCATCGTTATGCACCATTTTAAAGAGTGATACTACTCTCAACTTCATTTCCCCAAACATCCCAATTTTCACGTTCACGCCTTGCGAACATTTCTAATCGTGGAGCATCTGAAACGGTTTCGATTAAGTCTTGAAAAAATTCAGGCTTTTTAGAATGAGTTTTCCAAGCACGTTTTACATTCCACCACGTTGTATTTATTCTTTCTACTTTTGGCATTTTACCTTTTCTGCCAAGTATTAAAAATTCGGTTGTAGGGCAATAAACACCACCTTGTCCAGTTCCCATTGGCG
>CAIWVT010000007.1 GCA_903916135.1 uncultured bacterium | reverse complement strand
GGAAGATTGTTTTATTGTTAAATTGTTGGATTGTAAAATTGTTTTTTTTCTTTGTGTTTCTTTGTGTCTTAGTGTCTTGGTGGTGTTATTTTCTTAGTGTTTCTATGTGTTCTTCTTTCTTATTTTTTCTATGTGCCTATGTGCCTCCGTGGTTTTTTTTTCTTGATAATTATTTACACGAAATTGAAATATTTGACGAATATGTATAAATTTGCACAAAATTATTTAATCAATAAATTCGATGCTAAAATCAGTAACTTTTAGGTGGTCAACTTATGCAGGGGTCATGCCTATCGTTTACTCTTGTTGCACCATCGTGTTCTTATCATCCATAGTTTCATCCAAATTCATATAATTCCATGAAAAAAAGTATTTTTATCCTTCTGATATGTTCGGTATTTCTACAAAAAAGTACCTTTTCACAAAACAACACTACATCCGATGTTCACAAAATGCAATGGTTTTCGGATGCCAAATTGGGTATTTTTATACATTGGGGGATTTATGCCGTGAACCCCACTTCCGAATCCTGGGCTTTTCACAATAAGCATATTTCTCATGTGGATTACATGAAACAAATCAAAGGCTTCACCGCCAAAAACTACAAACCCGACTATTGGGCTTCGCTGATAAAAGCAAGTGGTGCGCGCTATGCGGTCATCACGTCCAAACATCACGACGGGGTGGCGCTTTGGGATACCAAAATGAACGATTTGAGCATTCCGAAACTAGCGCCTGCCAAGCGTGATGTGCTCACACCTTTTGTGAAAGCTTTGCGCGACCGCAACATCAAAGTGGGACTCTATTACTCCCTCATTGACTGGAGTTATCCAGATTACCCGGGTTTTCTGAAAGATTCATCACGCTATGATGCTGCTGAAGACCCCATACGCTGGGGAAAATTCCTGAAGTTTTGTCATGGACAAATTAAAGAATTATTGAGTCTGTACAATCCCGACCTGATGTGGTTTGATGGTGATTGGGAACACAGTGCCGGCGAATGGCGTGCCGATTATATCCGCTCGCTCATTCTGAAATCAAATCCGAATACGATCATCAACGGGCGTTTGCAAGGCTATGGAGATTATGACACTCCCGAACAAAATTTTCCCATCACACGCCCGGCATTGCCGTATTGGGAACTGTGTATGACCACCAATGATTCGTGGGGCTATGCGGCTGATGAAGACACGAATTTTAAAACTCCATACGAAATCATTTCCATTTTTGCCGATGCTATCAGTTTGGGAGGGAATTTGTTGCTGGACATAGGACCGAAGGAGGATGGCACGATTCCGGCAGCACAGGAGTATATTTTGCAAGAGCTTGGCAACTGGACCAACAAACATAGTGAAGCTATTTTCGGAACTATTGGTGGTATGTCGCTTGGGCATTTCTATGGACCTTCAACGCTGTCGAAGGATTCAACCACGCTTTACCTTTTTATTCCTGCTCATGCCAATGGCGATATCACCATCAAAGGATTGAATTCGGAGATTAAAAATGTAAGTGTAGTTGGAAGCAATACTAATCTTGATTGGAAAGTTGTCGGGAAAATTTCATGGAGCAAGGTGCCCGGATTGGTTTATATTCATGTTCCTGAAAACGTGAACGACAAATATATGACCGTATTGAAGGTTGAATTGAAGAGTCCACTGAGTTTGTATGTTGGTAAGGGAGGACTTTAAGATAATAGTGAATAGTTAATAGTGAATAGTTAAAAGGGAATTGAGCATATGAATATTGGAAAGTGTTTTGGGTTTGTTTTAGCGGCAATGTTTTTTAGTAATGTTGCTGATGCACAAAAATTGGTGTTAGTTGAAAATGGAGTAAGCAGTTTTCAGATAATCACCGG
>CAIWVT010000006.1 GCA_903916135.1 uncultured bacterium | reverse complement strand
CCCTACGAACCCCGACACTTCGTGTACGGGACAGGTTACGAATGGACGAACCCCGACATTTCATGTACGGGACAGGTTACGAATGGCACTTCAAATACTTTAGGCACTTTAAATACTTTAGGCACTTTAAATACTTTAGGCACTTTAAGTACTTTAGGCACTTTAAGTACTTCAAATACTTTAGGCACTCCAAGTACTTCAATAATTAAACCTCAAATACTCCTCAAACAACACCTGCAAATACGCTTTGCCATTGTCCAACAGCATCGCATCGGCAGCCGCAGACATTTTGTTTTTGCGATACACCACTTGATTCAAATCGTGGTCGAACACAAGCGTTTGTTGGGGTGTGATGATGCCGAAACCGTTGTCGAAGGTGTAATAGGCAAACTGCGGGGTGAGGACGTTGAAGAGGTTTTTGCTTTTCACAAACTCTTGGTGGGGAAGCTGCAATTGCCCCAATAGCATGGCGGGGAAATCAATCTGCGAGCCGATGAGGGAGTCCACCTGTCCGCAATAGTCGGGTTTCAACACCTTGCCATAGAACAGCAGGGGCACATGATGGCGTTCGGCATCGTTGGCGGTGCGGGCATTGGGAAAAGAGTGGGCGTGGTCGGAGGTGATGATGAACAAGGTGTTGTTGAACCACGGCTGCCGTGACGCTTGGCGCAGATAGTCGGCGATGCATTTGTCGGTATAATGCACCGTGTTTTTATACTTGTCGGCATCGGCATTGCCCCCAAAGACCTTCTCCACCGTGGCATCAAAGGGTTCGTGGTTGGTGCTCGTCATGATGATAGAGAAAAAGGGTTGCGCATCGCGGGCGGCTTCCGCGGCTTGGCAGGCAAACAACTCTTCGTCATAA
The DNA here is from genome assembly GCA_903916135.1 of uncultured bacterium. GTDB lineage: Bacteria > Bacteroidota > Bacteroidia > Bacteroidales > CAIWKO01 > CAIWKO01. The sequence goes on along the minus strand of CAIWVT010000006.1, from coordinate 4,427 downwards.
GCGCCCCAATCGGTTGTTTTTTTCCAAGGATAATTGGTTTCGTTCATGATTTTGGTGAATCCCGAAAGGTTTAGAAACGCCTCCGTGTTGGCAAATTGTATGTCGCCCGAATAATAATAGTTTTCGGAATAGCCGTTGTTGCCGAGTATCTTGGGCATATTGGTGAGTTTGTCGAACTTGCCGAACTTGCGCAGGATGGTAGTTTTCGGCTGCGCCGGAAATCCGCACAGCAAGGAAATCAAACCTTGTTCGGTGCGAAAGCCGTTGGCATAAAACTTCGTGAACAGCAGGGATTGCTTCGTCAGGCTGTCCAAATGGGGCATGATGCCTGCTTCGCCACCCAAGGTGGTCATACATTCGGCGCTCACGCTCTCCATCAAAATCAGGACGATGTTGGGGCGCGCCACGGTGAGGATATAGGCAGTGGAATCGCGCGGCGAACGTTGCATCGCGTCCACCATCCCTTGGGCTTTCTCTTGGGCGAAATAGCGATAGGGATTGACGGTGTCGTCAGCAATGACGATGATTTCCATGAAATTCCAAAAGCCATTCAGGGCGGCATTGTTCAGCACGGGATATTTGGAATAATACACCCAACTCTTGCTCAAAGGAAACTTCTGAAAGCCGCCGCGCATCCCGATGATCAACAGAAACATGAGCAGGGGTGCCAGGATGATTTTAAAGCCCCAATGGATTTTGCCCGACAAATCTATCTTCATATATCTTTTATAGAGATAGAAAATCACCCCGCCTTCCACCATAAAAACGAGGATGAACAGCCAATAAGGCACCGCTTTGGCTGCCTGCATCATCTCGCCCGGATAGAGCGCATAGGAGAGTGCTTTGCTGTTGATTTTGGAGCCCCACATGGAATACAAACTCGTGTCAACGCAGGTGACGAACAAGCAGATCACTATCAAACTATAGTTGACGATGTGGATGCTTTTGACGATCCATTTTTTTGTTTTGAAGAAGAAAGAGGTCAGCAGCAGCAGTATGGGGATGCTGATTAGGAAAGCCGTTGCCGACAAATCCATCGCAAAGGCATAATAATAGGAACTAAGGATTTCCGTGAAGGTGGTAGGTTTGAGTTCGCCGTGGTTATAGATGAGGAAAAACGTATGCTGCAAGGCGAACAACAACAGCCAAAACCCAATGAGCTTCAGTAGGAACAGGAGAAGGTTTTTCACAGCCGCATCAACATCTTAGATAATCATGCCCGCACCCAAAGTTTCGTTCGTAGCTTCATCAATCAAGATGATGCTGCCCGTGATGCGATTATTTTTATATCTATCGAAGAAGAAAGGCTGCGTGGTGCGTATGGAAACGCGGGCAATGTCGTTCAATCCGACGCTGTTGTCTGTTTCATCGCGATGCAGGGTTTGGATATCCACTTTATAGCGTATGTCTTTAATCACACAGCGAGCATCTTTCGAGGTATGTTTGATGGCGTATTTGCCGCCATTCACCAATTTTTTCTCGTTCATCCAACACAACATCACATCGAAATCCTGACCGATGTTGGGCAGATTGTTTTCGCGCACTATCATGTCGCCGCGGCTGATGTCTATGTCGTCTTCCAAGAGTATGGTGACCGACATGGGCGAAAAAGCTTCCTCCACAGGACCATCAAAAGAGTCTATCTCTTTGATGCGGGAAGAAAAACCCGAAGGCAGCACCATCACCTTGTCGCCTTTTTTGAAGATACCGCTCGCCACTCTGCCTGCATAACCGCGATAATCATGATATTCATCTTTATAAGGACGTATCACGTATTGAACGGGGAAGCGACAATCCACCAAGTTTTCGTCGCTGCTGATGTGGATGGTTTCCAACAGATGCAACAGCGGACCATCTTTATACCAAGGCATATTGACCGAAGAATTCACCACATTGTCGCCGTTCAGGGCGCTGATGGGTATAAAGCGGATGTCGTGCACCTCGAGTTTGGTGGCGAAGTTGGTGAAGTCTTTCTTGATTTGATCGAACACGCTTTCGGAATAATCCACCAAGTCCATTTTGTTGATGCACACCACAAGATGCGGAATTTTCAACAAAGAAGCGATGAAGGAATGTCGCCGCGATTGCTCGATGACGCCTTTGCGGGCATCAATCAAAATCAAAACCAAGTTAGCCGTTGAAGCGCCTGTGACCATATTGCGTGTATATTGAACATGTCCGGGGGTGTCGGCAATGATAAACTTGCGCTTGGGCGTAGCAAAATAGCGATATGCCACATCAATAGTGATGCCTTGTTCGCGCTCTGCCCGCAGTCCGTCGGTGAGCAACGCCAAATTCACGTGGGTTTCGCCTCGTTGTTCGCTTGCTTGTTTTATAGCGTTATATTGATCTTCAAAAATAGATTTCGAGTCGTATAACAACCGTCCTATTAATGTGCTTTTGCCATCGTCAACACTGCCTGCCGTCGTGAAACGCAGTAGTTCCATGTCGAGATATCCATCTTTTAAATTCGCTGCCATTTTTTTATTTGAGAATTATGATTTATGATTATATCATTTATAGCTATTCATTATTTTTTGTTTTTCTTAGTGTACCTTAGTGTTCTCAGTGCCTCCGTGGTTTATTTTCCATGATAGCTTTCCAACTTTCAACTTTAAATACTTTAGACACTTCAAGTACTATAGGCACTTTAAATACTTCAAGTACTTTAGGCACTTTAAGTACTTCCCCCTAAAAGTATCCCTCTTTCTTCCGATCTTCCATAGCCGCTTCGGAGCGTTTATCGTCAATGCGGCTGCCGCGTTCGGTCACACGCGTGGCTGCCACCTCTTCAATAATATCCTCCAAACTGTTGGCATGAGATAGCGTAGCACCCGTGCAGGTCATATCGCCTATGGTGCGGAAGCGGATGTGCATGTTTTCAACCTTTTCAGTTGGTTTCAATTTCATGAAATCCGAACAGGAATAAATCACACCATCGCGCACAAAACAGTCGCGGTCGTGGGAGAAATACAAAGAAGGCATGTCAATCTGTTCGTGATAGATATATTGCCACACATCCATTTCGGTCCAATTGCTCAAAGGGAAAACGCGAAAATGTTCGCCGATGCGCTTCTTGCCATTAAATAGGTTCCACAATTCGGGGCGTTGATTCTTCGGATCCCATTGTCCGAACTCATCGCGATGGGAAAAGAAACGTTCTTTGGCGCGTGCTTTTTCTTCATCGCGGCGTGCACCGCCCATAGCCACATCTATCTTATGCTCCTCGATGGTATCCAACAAGGTGACGGTTTGCAACACATTCCGACTTGCATTGTAGCCTGTTTCTTCTGCCGCACGACCTTTGTCGATGGATTCCTGCACGGAACCGACTATCAATCGTGCGCCGATTTTCTCCACCAACTCGTCGCGATATACTAAGGTTTCCACAAAGTTATGCCCTGTGTCAATATGCATCAGGGGGAAAGGAATGGCAGAGGGCCAAAAAGCCTTACGTGCCAGATGCAACATGACGATAGAATCTTTTCCGCCCGAAAACAACAAGGCGGGGCGCTCAAATTGAGCAGCAACTTCACGCAGAATGAATACAGACTCTGCTTCGAGAAGTTTGATATGATTTAGATGATAGTTAACCATTTTCTTTTTTGATATCTGATTAAAGGTAGAATTTTTCGCATTAAATATTTCGCAGTCTTTTTTATCGTCCACAAATCTGTACGCAGTTCGATGTCGGCATGTTTGGGCATCTCATAATTAGAACCTATCCCAGTGAAATCTTTTATCTCGCCCAAGCGAGCTTTCTTATATAAGCCTTTCACATCGCGCTTTTCGCACACCTCAATAGGGCAATTGACAAAGACTTCGATAAACCGTTCGTTGCCGATAATTTCCCGAGCCAAATCGCGCATGGCTTTCTGTGGAGAGATAAAACTACAGATGACTATCAAACCATGATCCACAAACAGCCGCGCAATTTCGGCAGTCCTTCGAATATTTTCCATACGGTCGGCATCCGAAAAGCCCAAGTCTTTGTTGATGCCATTGCGTATGACATCACCATCAAACACCTTGGTAAAATATCCTTTGCGTTGGATTTCTTTCTCCAACGCAAGGGCAATGGTGGTTTTGCCTGCACCCGATAAGCCTGTAAGCCATATAACTTTCGGGTCTTGGCGCACCAAAAAACGTTTGCGATTTCGCCGTATGTAACTATTGAAATCGGTAAGTATCCGCATTTTCATTAGTTTCTCTCTTTCTGTTTCATGCTGCAAAAGTATAAAATATTATTCACTTGGGAGCGTATGATGTTATCTAATATAGCATTTATGTCAATAAAATACTTCCCGCAGCATCAAAATTCTTTGCAAGTCAATCCAATAATTCAGCATATTGAACGTTTATCTTACTAAATTTAGTTGCATATTTGTTTCACCTATTATTCTTATTTACATGAAAAAACTCCTATT
>CAIWVT010000005.1 GCA_903916135.1 uncultured bacterium | reverse complement strand
TTAAGTTTTTCATATACATGTTACGTTGTTAATAAGTCAAATTTTGTGCAAACGTACAAAAAATATTTTAATTATGCTTCTTTAACGTGAAATTTTTTAATCGTTTATCATTGAAACAACATCCTTTTCAATCAATTCTATTAAAGAAACAGCATCTTTAAACTATTCGTCTTTGGTTTGTTTTGGGTCTTTACTGGTGTTGGTATCATTGACGTCGCCGCCATCCCCTTTGTCTGTTTTTGTCTTGACACTACCTGGTTTATAACCAAGTTTTGCCAAAATTTCATCGCTTTTGTCGTATTTTGAATTGGCGAATAAGAGCGTAACGCTACCCGATTTGTCAAAGATAAAAGCATAACCACTGGCATTTGCAAGATTTTCGATAGCTTCATACACTTTATCTTGAATGGGTTTAATCAACTCTTGGCGTTTTTTAAACAAGTCGCCATCTTTACCAAATCTTTTTTTCTGAAGATCTTTAGCTTCTTTTTCTTTGGCAACAATTTCGTCCTGACGTTTTTTCTTTATATCATCCGGCAAAAGAACTGCTTCGGCTTGAAAATCTTTGTACAATTTGTCAACGGCAGCAAATTTTGTCTCAATTTCTTTTTGCCAATCGAGCGACATCTTGTCTAAAAGTGCTTGTGCATCACGATATTCCGTCATGTTTTCCAAAATATACTCCGAATCAACATACGCAAATTTTTGTGCATGAGAATGAAAAGAAAACAAGGGAACGATAAATAATAATACTAATAATTTTTTCATTTGTACCTCCTTTTAATTTATTTTAATTTTAGTCAATAGATTGATTAATTGAAAAATGGAACTGACTTCCGCCTTTGCCAACGTTTGGTATATTATCAAATCCGTATCCCCAGTCGAGACCAAGAATACCAAACATAGGTAAAAATACTCTCACACCAACACCCGCCGAACGATAAATATCAAAAGGATTGAATGTTTTAAAGTTCGACCAAGCCTTTCCTCCTTCAGCAAAACCTAAAACATAAACGGTAGCCGAAGGATTCAGAGAAACAGGGTCGCGCAATTCCAAAGTGAACTTATCAAATATCGAGCCACCAACAAGATTTCCTACTTTATCTTTCGGAGTAAGTGAATTATTTGTATAGCCTCTTAAAGCGATAAGCTCTCTGCCATCAAGAGAATAACCCGACAAACCGTCGCCACCTAAATAAAAACGTTCGAAAGGCGGTACTCCGATATTTTTATTATAGGCTCCTAAGAAACCAAATTTTGTTCTGGCACTGAACACCAAATTTCCTGCTATTTTTGTATAAACCGATGCAGTAACTTTCCATTTGTGATATTCTATCCATTGATATTTCTGCTCATCATTAAGTTTTGAAATATCTGATGCACTTTGGTTTTTAAACCACGAATACGGAGGCGTCAATTGCAACATGAGAGAAATCTCTGATCCGGAACGAGGATAGATAGGTGCATCAATAGAATTACGTGATAGCGTAACCGTATAATTCAAGTTGTTGGAAGTTCCATCAGAAAAACTAAAGGAAGAAAAATAATTATTTAAACTATAATGTTGATAGCCGATTTCATTGTAGAGCATAAAATAGTCATCGGGCCATTTTAATCGAATACCCAAACCAACTGAAGCTCCCAAAATATTAATTGCTTGACGAAGTACATCACTTTTTTTCAAACCATTTGTCTGCGATGAATAATAAACAGAAACGCTCAATGCTTGAGGTTTTTTTCCTCCCAGCCACGGTTCGGTGAAAGAAGCATTATAAGCTTGATAATAGATACCATTAGTCTGAACCCTTACGCTCAACTTTTGTCCATCGCCTGAAGGCAGTGGCTGCCAAGCAGCTTTTTTAAAGAAGTTGCGGGTAGAAAAATTATTAAACGAAACGCCCAATGTTCCTATTAATCTGCCAGCACCCCAACCTCCCGAAAGTTCCAACTGGTCAGAAGATGTTTCTTCCACAGAATATTCTATGTCAACAGTACCATCCGTTGGGTTCGGAATTATATCTGGAACAATTTTTTCTGCATTAAAATATTTCAACTGTGCTAACTCGCGCGTGGTACGGATAATATCAGAGCGATTAAATAATTGCCCGGGTTTGGTGCGTATTTCACGAATCACAACGTGGTCGTTTGTTTTGGTGTTTCCGCGAATGGTAACCTTATTTATATAAGCCTGCTTACCTTCAACTACTCGAATCTCTAAATCTATAGAATCATTTTCAATTCTGGTTTCAACAG
>CAIWVT010000004.1 GCA_903916135.1 uncultured bacterium | reverse complement strand
GTATAGTTTCATTCAGCAAATCAGACTCTAAGAGTATCCCAATCACATTATATCCTTGTTTAAACAAGAGCCATGAAGCAAAATATCCATCTTGGCCCCCGATGCCCAAAATTAGCGCCGTTTTCTTTCTTATCATTGCACTCTTGTGGTTAACGTATGCATGTTTCAACCATTTCACTTATATTTGCGGTATATATCTAGGGTCTTTTGAGCACACTTACGCCATGTGAACATTTTGGTTCGCTCGATGCCCGCAGCGATGCATAGGTTGCGCACTTCGGTATCACAGACCAAGGTGGTGATGGCGTTTGCAATATCATCAACATCGTTTGGATCAAAAAGAATAGCAGCTTTACCAACGACCTCAGGAATAGAAGTCGTGTTACTGCACGCTACAGGACATCCCGCAGAAAAAGCCTCTAACGGAGGAAAACCGAAACCTTCGTATAGAGAAGGATAAACAAAGACAGTCGCCGACGAATATAGTAATGCGAGCAGCGAATCATCCCCAGTAATTTGCATAATTGAGCGGTCAGTAAAACCTGCTTGCTCAAACATTTTACGTTCACGCCATGAGAATTTACCGCCGCCAAACGCCACAAGATTAAGAGATGAGCGTAGAAAGGAGGAATCGCCGTACGCTTTTATGAGACCATGAAAGTTCTTCCAGACGGTGCGGGCGCCAACATATAAAATAAATGGTTTGTCACCCGTAAAATGTTTTAAATCTCGGCCAGGACTGTCGCCATTTATTTCCATTCTATCAAAACCAAGATAAACAACGCTTACCTTAGAAGCGCTAATGTCAAAAAAATCAAGCAAATCTCGTTTTGTTGATTCTGATATGCAAATTATGTGGTCAGCGTTTTTCAACGACATTAACTTGACTCTTGTTGTCTTATCATCGAGAGACACGTTCGTCTTAGAAAGCCGCTCGTGGACCATGTCATACACGGTAACGATTTTTGCCGCATTTATCGGCAGTTTTTCTCCTCCCGAATAATAGGTTTCATGAACAATATGTGGTTTAAATTTTCGCAGCCTTTTTTTGTAAATCAAATGATTCAGGCCCAGAATCAGAGGACTACACTTTCGGAGTCGCGGAATCCATTTTCCAGAAACCAGGTCGGACGGCAATTGTCGCGCGTAATTGTTGAAATGAATGGGGGCGATAATCTTTGGGACTATACCTGGAAACTCTAGCAATGAAGATGCGAGTCGGCAAAAATAGCGTGAAATTCCGCCGTAAGTCTGTGGGACAAAAATTTGATAGTCGTAGGCGATCCTCGTCGAGTCGTCAAACATTTCTATTCCTTAGATGATTGACCAGGATTTCGTGGTCTTTGCCTGTCCGGCTACCTAAACGCCATTGTGCCACATTAGCCATTAGGTTGCTCAACGGGCTTGAACAAATCCGCATAAGATATTTGTTGAAAGGCTCTTTAGAAAGCACATGAAGCCCGCCGGCGCTGGTAAGTTTTAATTCAAGCTTAGCGCCAATCGCTTCAAATGTGCGTCGCTGAAAGAAGGAAATGTGTTGACCTGTTTCAAATGAATAATACCACCACTTCTCAGGATCTGGTGGGGTACCGTTGAATAGTGCGGTGGTAAATATAAAAGTGCTGCATTTGGCTAAATCCAAGGCTTGCTGTATAAAGCCAATCGGGTCTTCCACATGTTCTAATACTTCGATAGCAGTAACCGCATTCAAGGATCCAGAATCGACTTGGAATTCGAAACCACGAGCAAATAAGTTCTGGCAGTACTTATCTTGCCAGTAAAAGTTAAAACCGTAATCTCGCATAATACGAGTAAGAATACC
>CAIWVT010000003.1 GCA_903916135.1 uncultured bacterium | reverse complement strand
GCATTCAAGGCGATTGGATTCAGATTTTGGATGATAATACGAAGCAGACAGGATGGATAAAGTGGAAATTTTCTGACCAGTTAGCGATTGATATTTTTCTTCTTGATTGAAAAACTGGCTTTAGTATAACCCTTGTTGCATGAAATAAAAACAAAAAGTATAAACTCTGAAATCACGCAGCAAGGCTTCGTGGAGTTAGCCACAAAAAAAAATTAGCAGGACTGTAAAGATATTTTGGGATTAGCTTCGTTCGGCTCTGGCTCATGCCTGAGTCGTCTTAAAGGCTCTGCTTTTAGAAAAAGAACGGCTATTAGCCGTGCCACTATTACTATAAAAATCTAAGGCTATTATTTTAGATTATCCTGATTTCTTTCTTATCTGAAGGGTCGAGCGCAGCAGCTTTTACATCCACCTGTGCATCCACAAAATAGAGCGAGCGTTCGTCGCTTGCCATGGAACCTAATTTGCCAAGCATACCCAGTGCGCCGCCCATATCTCTCAGCGTTTCTATACCTGATCTGACCACACTGAAAGACAGCGTAAACGTAAATTCTTTTACATCCCCTGGTTTTATAATAAAATTTAGCGGGAACATTACCTCTCCGAGATCGTAAATTTTCATCCTTTTCTGGTCGCCCTGTCCCTTAGTGAATTCTTCTATCATTTTAACCTTGCAGGATAAAACTTCCTGTTCGCTTTTGGTGGTAAGCGTGATTTTGCCTTCCAATTGTGTGCTGTCGTGAGCCACCTGCCCGGGCACAAAAAGTTCCACATGAACTCCGCCTATGCCTAATTTGTTCTTTACATTCTGAAAAAATCCCATATAGTTTGTTTTAAAAAGTTTGATTGTGGCAAAGATAATAAAAATCAGGAAACAACTAATAAAAAAAATCTCGAATCTTTGAGTATTCATCTGTTCCGCTTGCGTGGGAATGTTTTCCGCGTGTTTATGGCAACGCGCACCATTGACAAACTGCCCGTTCGGCAGTAGGCTCTGCCTCCACTGAACCTATCAAAAATGGCTTTGCCTATTTCACAAATTAGACATTCACCCAACATCAAGAGGTGCTAGGCTGGGAGGTTTCATCCTTCAATATTAAAAAAAAATAGTATGGATGGTGATAGTATTGAAGAAAGTTTTGTATTTTTGTGGAAGGAAAAAAATAAATAAAGGATAAAGCATCCCCAAACGAAAGCAATGTAAAATTAGATGAAATCTGATAAAAGCATGACAAACAAAGCAAAGAAAACAGTACCGAAAAAAACCGCAAAGAAGGTTTCGGTTATTAAAAAAAATGTCAGTCAGTATGTACCTTTTCAATGGGTGCTGTTGTCGGTATTGCTGATGGTTACGGCTTTGGTTTACGCCAACAGTCTTCATGGTGGTTTGTTGAATTTTGATGATATAGAGTATTTCACCAATTATCCTGAGGTGTTGAAACTTACGTGGAAGAATGTCGGAGTGTATTTTTCTCATTATTATGTCATCATGTATCAGCCGCTGCCTGTACTTAGTTTTGCCATGAATTACCATTTCACGGGCTTGAATACCACGCCCATGCACGTGGTGAATTTGTTCTTTCATCTGATGAACATTATGCTTGTTTTCATTCTGCTACGAAAAGTAACCGAAAGATTTGATGTTGCATTTATTGTTGCCATCCTTTTTGCCTTATATCCCATGAATGTGGAAGCGGTTTCGTGGATATCGGCGCGCAGCAGCGGGATGTATGCCTTCTTCTACTTGCTATCGCTGATTTTTTATATGGACTACCTTAGAAAAGGATTGAAATGGAAGTACTTTATCCTCGCGTTTTTGTTCTTCATATTTTCGCTTTTCTCCAAAGCGCAGGCTGTAACCTTGCCTGTTGTGTTGTTGGCGTTCGATTATTATTTTAGTAGAAAATTAATCTCAAGGCGAGTCTGGCTTGAGAAAATTCCTTACTTTATGCTTTCCATAGTGTTCGGAATTGTTGCGATGGCAAATAGTGGAACTCTGGCAAACATCACCGAAGGAATGATGGTGGATTATTCCCTCATTGACCGCTTCTTCTTAGTATGCTATTCTTTTGTGTTTTATGTATTCAAACTTTTTGTTCCCATCACTCTTGCGGCAGTATATGTTTATCCGCCCAAAGTGAATGGGCATTTGCCGTTACTGTATTATTTTACGCCCATTGTTCTGGCAGCGGTTTTCTACCTAATTTATAAAGCACGTCACCATCGCTATATTATGTTAGGTGTGGCATTATTTTTCATTACGATTGCCTTAAATATTCAGATGATCCCTTCGCGCTTGTTCATTGTTACTGAACGATATGCTTATTTCCCTTATATCGGTCTATTTTTTATTTTTGGCATGTTTTATGCCAATCTCTTGAAAAAGAAAGAGACACGTTTTAAGCAATTGCGCTCCATTATCACCTTGTCGTTGGTAATTTATACGGTAGTTTTCGCGGTTACAATTTATGAGCGCAATAAAGTATGGCAAAGTGATATCCCTTTTATGACCGATATTCTGCAAAAGAATCCGGAAGCACCTTACCTTTCGAGAGCTTATAGCAAACGTGGTCAAGCCTATATAGTCATAAACAATTACCCGATGGCAATCAAGGATTTTACTGAATCTATCCGTTTGAAACCTGACGAATGGGCTTCCTATTTTGACCGTGGCTCTTGTTACTGGAAGATGCAGCAGGTGAAAGAAGCACTTGCTGATTTCGACATGACCGTTAAATACAATGGCAGAACATCCGTTGTGTATGCCAATAGGGCGGTTGCCAGATTTTTCGAGCACGATTACTTAGGTGCGCTACAGGATTGTAATCTATCAATAAATATGGATTCCACACGAAAACAGGTTTTTAATACAAGGGGTGCTGCCAAATACACCCTGAATGATTTTGCAGGTGCAGAACATGATTACACCAAAGCCATCGCATTAGAACCTACTTATAACGAAGCATTAAAGAATCGAGGCGACCTCCGCTATGCACTCAAACGTTTCCCTGAAGCCTGCAATGACTGGAAGCAAGCAGCTTTGTTTGGGAATGTTGATGCACAGAAGTCGTTAGAAACGTACTGTCAATAATAAGATGTAGTGATTGATAAATTGTTTTATTGTTTAATTGCTGAACTGTTACCACGGTAACTTTGTTGCATGAAGGTTAGACCTCCATGCCACTTATCCGTTAAGGTTTTACATAAAATTACAATTCCCTCTGCACAATTTGCAAAAAAATACTACTTTTGCAAAACTTTCTTTCAAACTACGATTCATGATTTCCGTTAACCAACTTTCAGTTCATTTCACTGGCGAATATATTTTCGATAACATATCTTTTATCGTGAACGACCGTGACCGCATTGGGTTGGTGGGCAAAAACGGTGCGGGCAAAACCACCCTGCTGAAGATATTTGCAGGGCTGATGGAACCCGAAAAAGGCTCCGTTACTTATCCTTCGGGCACCACGATAGGCTATTTGCCACAGGAAATCACGGTGCAAAGTCAAAGAAATGTGTTCAACGAAGCCATGCGCGCTTTCGAGCATGTGTTGAACATCGAAAAAAATATAAAGAAATATTCGGAAGAACTGCTGCACATCACTGATTATGCATCGTCTGCCTATACCCGTCTGTTGGATAAACTTCAGACGGCGAATGAGCAATTTAAGATATTGGGCGGCGAAACCATAGAAGCTGATGTGGAAAAGGTTTTGTTGGGCTTGGGTTTCGAGTCAGCAGATTTTGAACGTAACATGAGCGAATTTAGTGGTGGCTGGCAGATGCGGGTGGAGTTGGCGAAGCTCTTGTTGCAGAAACCTTCCCTTTTGTTGCTGGATGAGCCTACCAATCATCTTGACATTGAATCTATACAATGGTTGGAAGATTTTTTGATCAACTATCGCGGTGCGGTACTATTAGTGTCGCATGATAGGGCTTTCTTAGACAATGTAACGCTGCGCACTGTGGAGATTTCCTTGGGAAAAATCTTCGATTACAAAGCCTGCTATTCGAATTATGTCATCATGCGCGCCGACCGAATAGAAAGTCAGTTGGCAACCTTCAACAATCAGCAAAAGCAAATCGAACAAATAGAACGTTTTATTACGCGTTTTCGGTCGAAGTCCACAAAGGCACGTCAGGTGCAATCGCGCGTGAAGTATTTGGAAAAGATGGACCTGGTGGAAGTGGACGAAACTGACACCTCGAGCATACGTTTTATGTTTCCGCCTGCGCCACCTTCGGGCAAAGTGTCGGTGGAGATTGAGAACGTATCGAAACGCTATGGCGAGAAGCTTATTTTGAGTGATATAGATTTGGCGGTTATCAAAGGCGAAAAGATAGCTTTCGTTGGTCGCAATGGGGAAGGCAAGTCCACCTTAGTGAAAATTATTTTGGATCAAGTGGATTTTAGCGGCAATGTGAAACTTGGACACAATATCTCGGTGGGCTATTATGCCCAAAACCAAACCGATTTGTTGGATATGGAGAAAACCGTGTTCCAAACCATAGATGATGTGGCTGTGGGCGACATCCGCACACGCATCCGTGCCATTTTGGGAAGTTTTTTGTTTGGCGGTGAAACCATAGATAAAAAGGTGAAAGTATTGTCGGGGGGCGAAAAGTCGCGGCTGGCATTGGCTAAGATGCTGTTGTCGCCGGTCAATCTGTTGATATTGGATGAGCCTACCAACCATCTCGACATGGTGTCGAAAGATATATTGAAGAATGCTTTGTTGAAATATGACGGCACGCTGATATTGGTTTCTCACGACCGTGATTTTCTGCAAGGATTGACCACCAAGGTTTATGAATTCAAGAATCGGAAAATTCGCGAGTATATTGGTGACATCTATACTTTTTTGGATGCACGCGATTTGAACACTTTGAAGGAACTGGAACGCAAAAGCATCATCAAAGCCAAGGTGATAGAGCAAAAAGCTGTTGCTCCGACAGGGAATAAAGTAAATTACGAAAAGAAAAAGGAGCAGGAACGTTTATTGCGTAAAATACAAAATCGGGTGGAAGATTCGGAAAAGAAAATCGCCAAGCTTGAAACCGAAGTTGCTGAATTGGACGCCGTCTTGATTGATCCCGATAAATACAAAGAGGCAATAAAGACGCCGGGGATCTTCGAAAAATATCAAGAACTGAAAAAGCTATTGGAAAGCGAAATGAATTTGTGGGAGAAATTTCAGTTGTAATATGAAAGGATGAAAGATAAGATAGATAGTGGTGCCTATGGCTGATCCTATTTTGGATGAAGAAATATTTGCCATTACAAAAAGGACGACGTAATTCAAAATCTGGTAGTTGAGTACGTATTTTGATTTATTAACATTCGTAATTAAAAGATTATATTTACCTTTGCATTCTAAATTATTCTTAGCAGGTATTAATCTATATTAAGAAAGACTATTATGAAAAAATTACTGTATATCAACCTATTTATGTTGCTTGCTGCTTCGGGTTTTTGTCAAATTCCGAATGCGGGTTTTGAAACATGGACCAGCATGGGCACTTATGAGAATCCTACTTCATGGGGAACCATGAACAATACAACTACTTTAGCATCGGTTTATACGGCAGAAAAGGCAACCCCCGGCAGTCCGGGAACCTATTTTATGAAACTTACTTCGAAAACGGCAGGTCCTGTAGTGGTGAATGGTGTGGCAGTGAGCGGCAGATTGGATTCTACTACTTATCAACCGAAATCAGGTTTCCCTTTTATCTTGCGTCCTCAAAGTTTCACAGGTAAATGGCAATATATGGGTTCCAACTTAGGTTCCCTATCTGCATATCTTACCAAATGGAATACGGGTTTAAGCAAAAGGGACACCGTTGCCAAAGTCATACATAACTTATCGGGTATGGTGATGTCGTGGGCTACTTTCACGCTGAATTTTACCTATCTGACAGGCGATTATCCTGATACCTGCGTGATAGTGTTGAAATCAAGCGGCTCGGCTCCTGTAGCAAATGATTATTTGTGGGTGGATAATTTGGCTTTTGCAGGTTCTGTGGCAGGGATACATGAAAATCAGAGTGAAAAAGCAACGATAAACGCTTTTCCAAATCCGGCGAATAATGAAATAGAATTCAGTAGCCCGAAAACATTTACTATTGGCGACAAACTTATTATTTCTGATATTCTTGGCAATGTGATTGTCGAGAAAATTCTTACAGAAAATATATTTAAAATAAATACAACACAATTTGCCAATTGTACTTACGTTTATAAATTGCTCAATAGTTTTCATGTGCAATATGCAACGGGCAAATTCACTGTTCAACATTAATCAATAAACAATTAAACAAATAAATAATAAATCAATGAAAAAACTAGTAATTCTGATAGCTTTATTCCTTGGAGTGGCTATAATTTATCCTTCAAGTGTAAATGCTCAAGGATGTGGTGGGAGTGGTATGAAATCTTCCTGCTCAAAATCATGTAAAGGTGAAGCAAAAAGTTGTGCGCCTTCCAGTTCTTCTACTACTACAGGTTCTATAAAAGGAACTATGAAAGTTTCCGGCAAATGCGAAATGTGTAAAACGCGCATCGAAGCTGCTGCAAAATCTGTGAATGGTGTAATGAGTGCGGAATGGAATCAAAGCACAAAAATCTTGACTTATACTTCTAAAGTTGCTATTAAAAAAGAAGACATAAGCAAAGCGATGATAAAAGTGGGACATGACACGGAAATGGGTAAAGCTACCGCAAGTACGTATAGTGCATTACCTGGATGCTGTAAATATCGCTAAACAAAGAGTTAAACAATTAAAAAAGCCTAATAAATCTCAGATTTATTAGGCTTTTCTTATTTATCAAAATAAGATTATATTTTACTACCGAACGCCAAGTCTCCGGCATCGCCTAAGCCAGGAACGATATAGGATTGCGCAGTCAATTCATCGTCAACCGCACCTATCCATAGTGTGGTGGTGGATGCAGGGAAATTTTTCTTGATATATTCCACGCCTTCGTTACTGGCGATGATGGTTACAATATGTAGATGTTTTGGTTTACCTTTTTCGAGCAGCGATTTATAGGTCAATCCCATGGAAGAGCCTGTTGCCAACATAGGGTCGGTGATGATTAAAACTCTATCGGTCAAATCAGGACTGGAAGTGTATTCCACACGGATGTCGAATGTTCCGTCTTTGTAATGATAGCGATAGGCTGTAACGAAAGCATTCTCCGAGCGGTCAAAGACATTTAAGAACCCTTGATGCATGGGAAGCCCTGCTCTTAGAATTGTCGCCAATACAGGATATTCTTTCAACACCGGAACTACAGCCTCACCCAAAGGTGTTACGACTTCCTTGTTTTCATACGCCAGTGTTTTGCTGATTTCATAAGCAAATATCTCGCCCAATCGTTCAAAGTTTTTTCTGAAACGCATACTATCTTTTTGAATTTCTGCATCTCTGATTTCTGAAATAAATTGATTCAGAATTGAATTTTTATCGCCCAAAATCTTTACCATGGTTTTTTGAATTAAGGTGTTAAATTACGTGATTTTTTTATCGTATTTCAAAATTTTTACAAAGCTACGAATAATATTTGGTAATCTGTTTAAAATAATTTGATTGTAGTTTTTGTCTATGGCACCAAAACTTCGATAAAAGCGCGCCAATGAAGGAGAATCCGAGCCTTCAAAATCTAAAATAAGATTTTTAGATACATTTTCTTGTATGAAATTATGGATTAAAAAAGGCATAGAACCGGTTTCTTTTGCCTCTTTGCTGCTTGCTGAAAACAGAAAATAGACTTTATTGCTTGCATACCCGAAAAAAGCTCCTGCATACAATGCGCCATTATAACGAACTTCCCAAATCTGTGCTTGATGCTTTTCTAAAAGCATTTTATATACTTTTTTAAGACAGAAATAAAAATCAGCGGGAAGACCATCCAAATCTTGGGCTTTATTTTCTTTGAAAAGTTGAACAAGATTTGTAATAGTTCCATCTTTATGAATCGAAAGATTGAACTTAGCAGCTTTTTTTATGTTGCGCTGTGTGTTTTCAGAGAAGAGACCAAATAATTCCTCACAAGGTTTATCTAAGGATAATTCAAGGTTGGTGTGGGTAACGGCAGTATAATTTTCTCTATTAAGGATATTCCCATGATTTAGGTTGATGCGGCAAAACTTAAATTTAGAGGGGATGGCTTCGAGGAATTCTTGTACTTTTGATGGTGAAATTAGTTGGCATGAAAATACACCCAATTGCTGCGTCATGCTGGGAGAAAAAATGTAAGTAATGCCAGTTTTCTTCCGATATGGAAGCGGCATGATAGAAATGTAGTCATCTTCAATCAAAGCATCCCATTGCTCGCAAACGCTGTCGAGATAGTAGGAATAGCCATAGATAGTAGCATGTAAGGACTGCTCCATGCAAGCGTCCCATTTTGCTTTATCAATCTCCTGATGTTTGATATAATGTATCATGCGGCTTGTTATTATTCTGATTTATTGATTTGAAAACACTAACATCTTTTTATACACATTGCGCCAACCTTTCCATTGACGGGAGGTGCCCAGTGATTCGTTGTGCCAAATGCTGATAAAAGTGCCATTGAGTTGTTTTATTTCTTCAATCATGGGTGCCACGACTGTTAGTATTTCATCAGTCGGAGTAGGTTTGTAACGTTTGAAAACGCCTTCCATAAATGCAAAAGGATGAATCATCAAGGTGGTTGAAGTGTTGTCAAGCAAGTCGAAAAAGTAGAATGTTTGTGAAGTGCCAGCTCTGAAACCAATGTCGGTGGCGTATCCCATCGAATAATCGTCGGTGATGCCAATGGCTATATAATTCCTATAGGTTCCTGGGAAGCTGATTTTAATGAAATGCTGCCGTGCTGCCGTAATCTTAATATTGCTGGATAGCGATAGGCGTTCGATTTCGGTGGCAAGCAATTCGGGGTGTTCAGTTGATAGGTAAGAGGGATGTATGCCTAATGTGGCTTGTTGAGTTATGGTGTTTAGTAAATGTCGGATATGTTTGTTTTCGGGCGAAGAGTTTTTATCATATTTACCATAAGTGCCTGCATGGAAGAAATAGATAGGATTCAAATGATATGCTTGCTGCAAAGCGAATTGATAGGCATACGAATCGAAAGGGTCGGCTTTGAGATGCAGCAACACTCTATATCGTTCGAAATAGGCGCGAAGATTGGCTCGAAACTTATCGCGAAGCAAACCGCCTATGGTTCTGACAAAGCCTTTATGTTTATAGGCATAAGCCTGATCAATATCGTAAGTTGGTATGAAGGAATATTGATGTTTTTTAATTTGTAAGTTGGGAAAAAACTGCTGTAGAACTTCGGCAACGTGTTTTATCCAATGGTCCACAACGGGTATCTGTAGGAAATTATGTTTATGTGCCAAGCTATGCCCCGCTTCAAAGCGCCCATGTTCATCAGGAACAAAGGGAAGATATTCTTCATAACGACTCAGCATGAAGAAAACATCCGAAAATACATCGTAGGGTAGGGCAGAGGTTTCTTCAACATTCGGAAACAGGGTGATGATGTTGTGATATGATCCTATCTGCGGACTAAAGATATTGATAGAAGATTCGTTCAGTAATCCTTGGGCATAAAAATGAAGCTCATCTTGCTGAGGTTTTTTATCATAACTAAACTTTGGAGTATCAGAAGCGGCAAACTCATTCACATCATCAGTAATGGAATAATCAATACCCAAATAGCCCATAATGTGATTGAACACATAGTGGTGACGCGGTGTTGCATTTGGCGTATAGATTAACATGCTTGACTTTGAAATTATAGAATGATATAATTAGTTAATGATTAAATGAGGTAATGTAATACAATTTAATCTCGTAATTGAGCAAAGAGTTAACAAAGGTATTCAAAAACTAATATAATCATATTACCTCAGCCACCACAAAACTACTTCCGCTCACAAATATCAAATCGTCTTTAGCTGCCTCTTTTTGAGCATGATTATAAGCCAATTTGACGGAAGTGTATGTTTCGCCACACAAACCAATGGCGTGCGCTTGTTCTGCCAAAATATTTTGGTGAAGCCCTCTTGGGAGATTAGGTGTACAGAAATAATATGTAGCTTTCTTCGGTAGTAAACATAATATCTTTCCAATATCTTTATCGTCCAACATTCCAAAAACAAAATGCAACTTAGAGAATTTCAACTTGGTGATTTGCGAAACCACTTGCTTAATTCCAGCTTCATTGTGCGCGGTGTCAAAAATAATCAATGGTCTGCGTGATCTAACCTGCCATCTGCCTTTAAACCCTGTATTTTTAAGAACGTTCGCGATTCCATTGGTCAATCCTGCTGTGTTGATAGTGATTCCTTGTTCATTCAGTATGTCAACGGCGGCAAAAGTGGTTTGCAAGTTTTCGCGTTGATAAGCTCCCGACAATGGGCAATACATATTTTTGAACTTTGCGATGGCATATCTATTCATCGTAAATACACTTCCGAAAGGTCTTTCGCTCCACGACCATAAATTTTCGATATTGTATATGGTATCTGCAAATTGAATCTTCGAATCTAATTTTTTTGCCGTGTCTTTAAAAATTGCATCCGTTTTTGTTTGCGATTTGCCAATCAACACAGGCACTCCTTTTTTAATAATGCCAGCTTTTTCAATAGCTATTTCGGAAAGCGTTTTACCCAAAAACTGTGTATGGTCGAGGCTAATATTTGTAATAATACTCAGCACCGGACGCACGATATTCGTTGAATCTAATCTGCCGCCCATACCCGCTTCTACCACCGCAATATCAACTTTTTGAGAAGCGAAATACTGCATGGCAAGGGCAAACGTCATTTCGAAAAAAGAAGGGTGAATTGCTTCGAATACCTTTTTATAAGTAGCAACAAAAGAAGATACTTCTTTCTTAGGTATCATTTCTCCGTTTACACGGATACGCTCGCGAAAATCTTTCAGATGTGGCGATGTGAAAAGCCCTGTTTTATATCCTGATTCTTGTAAAATGGATGCCAACATATTTGCAACCGAGCCTTTACCATTTGTACCAGCAATATGCACCGAAGGAAATTGAAGTTCGGGTTTTTCCATAATATTGCTAAGGGAGATGGTGTTGTCGAGATTATTCTTATAAGCATCTGCACCTATGCTATGAAACATTGGAAAATGATTGAATAAATAATTTAGAGTCCAACTATAGGTAGCCATTAATAAAAAAGTTCTGAGTTTTGTTTAATTTATTTTGATTTATTCATCAAAATGAAAATCTCATTATATTTAGGAAAGCAACAATTAATTCAAGTTTACGAAATTGTAAGAAATAGTTCCCTTTTGTTCTTCAGGCGCATTGGCTTTCACGCTAAAGGTGGCACGTTTTGCGGCATCTCCTGCTATTTTTAATAATCCAGTATTGGTAGTTGTTGAACCCTTAGTGCCGGCAATGTATTTCGTTACATTTCCTTTTTTATCCACCCATATATCCACCACAACAATGCCTTCGGCTTTAGAATTATAAATCGGTTTTGGTATATATTTCGCAGTGCGGTCTTTCATCGCGTAGGTAATGCCTTTATCGTCCCAGGGACCTTTACCGGGACCCACTCCGGGACCTTTTCCCGGTCCTATGCCTCCTTCGTCACCACCACCACTTCCTCCATTGCCTTTATAACCTGTTGAATTGATATCGCCAGTTTGCTTGCCTTGATTTCCTGCTGTGTTGGTGGTGCCATCGCCCGTTTTTTTCTTATAGAGTGCATTTGGATTGATGACAGGGTCGTTAATCTTCACCACGTTGGTGGTAACTTTTTTGCTTTTATCAGTATTGTTCAGCGCAATAGCATCGTCATTATCTTGAGTGATGACATTATCATCGCTATTATTTGTAAGGTTTTGGGTTGTAATGGGAATCAGTTGCTCAGAATTATTATTTCCCATACCATTTTCAGTATTTCCAAAATTAACTTCCAATCCGGAACCACCTCCTGCTTCAGGATAAGGCGGAATGGGTGTGCGGAATATCATCAATACTAAAAAAAGTATCAATAACCCATGAAAAACAAGGGTAAGTATTGCCGCAAGGGGTCTATGGGTTTGTTTTTGTTCTAAGATCATTTTTGCGTAGGTTTAGTGGCTAACACCATTTTAATCTTTAGTTTGTTTCCGATTTGCAACACATCAACCAAATCTTGAATGGTGAGAGCGTTATCTATCCTTAATACGATAGTTGGGTCTTTAATGTTACGTGTAGCGTTTGCCATTTCGGTTTCGAGTTGGTCGCTGGGTATCATTTTGTTGTCAATATAATAGGTTTTATCAGCCGTGATGGAAAGTGCAATCTGCTTTACGTTCATTTCTTGTGATGTGGTTGCTTTTGGTAGCATAAGTTTTATGACGGATGGATTGACCATCGTGGCAACAATTAGAAAGAACAACAACAGAAAAAACATGATGTCGTTTAACGAACCTGTATAAACCTCGGCTGAATAGCCTTTTGACTTGCGCAAATTCATATTATGCTTCTTTTTGTAAGATGTCCATGAATTCTATACCGGCATCTTCTAATCTAAAAATTACTTTATCCAGTAAGATGCTTAAATAATTGTAACCAACATACGCTAACACACCCACTATCAGTCCGGCAGCACTCGTAATCATCTTTTCATATAAACCGCCCGAAATGGAACCGATGCTCATATTGTTGGTGAGCGAAATGTTGTAGAAAATCTTGATAACGCCCATAATCGTACCGATAAACCCAAGCATGGGAGCAATGCCTGCCACAATGCCCAATATTTTCATATTGCGTTCAAGTTTCGACACTTCATATTTTCCAACGCTCTCTATGTTGCGTTCGATGTCGTTGATGGGACGCCCGATACGTGCCAAACCTTTTTCCACCATGCGCGATACAGGTGTATTGGTGTTTTTGCACATGGTTTTGGCAGCATCCAATTTCATATCCGACACTAACATTTCGATATTGTTCATAAAGTTTTTATCCGATTTGCCTGCTTTTCGCAATGCGATAAAACGTTCGATGAAGAAATAAACCGCTAAAAGCGAACAAATAAAAATAGGAATCATGATGACACCGCCCTTGAGTATCAATTCCCATAAGGATAAAGAAACTTGAGTTGGAGCTTGTGTTGTGGCTTGAACAACCTGATTCACCGTGTCCTGAACAACAGGTGTGCCTTGTGTGATTTGCAATATTATACCTAACATAAAAATTAAATTAATTAAAAAAATAAAAGTAATAGTTTTTTAGGTAATGGATATTGCTATAGGCATTAAGTTTCTAACAGGTGTTTGTTAATAGTAACGGAAAAGTGTAAGTGGATATTGTGATGATTGAATTAGTATGAGGGTATTTTAGGTTAATTCGTATTACCTTTGAGGATTGTTGAATGAAAAATTAAAAATGTTGGATTGTTCTATTGTTAGATTGTTCTATTGTTTTATTGTTGATTGGTTAAATAGGAAGAGCCTAAGCTCAACAGAGTTTGGGTATTGTGTTCCTTGTGTATTATCCTTGTGTTCCTTATGGTGGAAAAAAGAAATCTTAACCACAAAGGACACAAGAGTTTTCACAAAAGAACACAAGGAATAACACTATAACAATTCAACAATTCAACAATTGAACAATAGCCGAACCTTCTGTATGAACTTTTCGTTCTTATCTTTTAATTTTTCATTATTAATCATTGTTGTCCGAGAAAAATATGTTGAATCCCTTTCAATTCCTCACAGGGCTAATGTTTCAGCAATATTACGTCCCTACGGGACTTAATGTTGTGGAGGTTTATTTTTCTATAAACATTTTGTCCCTACGGGACTGCCTT
>CAIWVT010000002.1 GCA_903916135.1 uncultured bacterium | reverse complement strand
TAAATACTTAGATGCTGTTAGCCGTGTATTGATAACATATAAAATATTTTACTTAGGGAAGAATAAGCCAAAGTGCAAAAGTACGGCGGAGCGTATTTTTTTTCTTTTTCTTCTTTTTCTTTTCTAGCGAAATTGAAAACCAGTATTTGGATCGGGTACGGCTTAATATGGAGTGCATTAACAAACAATGCTGCCGCAGGCTGTATGCCGCCGCCCTTGGGCGAATAGCGGCTAACAAAATTAATGTCTTTGCTTGCGCGGGCTGTAAAGTATCAAGTTACTTATAAAACATCTGCGGGAACGGCTGTTTGTGTTGGCGAAAAAAATGTTACTATTAATAAATTACAGTTAATTCCTCTTACATCTGATATTGTACAATTTGATTTATCCAGTATCTTGCGTAAATTTACTAAACTATTTATGTCCGTTATAATTGTATAAAAATATATCATAATTTCCGTGTTTTTTTGAAATAATTAACTATAATATTGGTTGAGTATGCTTCTGTGTTTGGATGTCTGAAAATTAAAATATCTCGCAATTTTCTATACATCCGTTTGATATATCTAAATCCATTAGATTTAATTGCATATCAACATATTTTGAATCATCTCTTGCCTTTTCAAATTTTTGCTTAGATAATTTTATTAAATCTATTGACGAAAGATTATTCCTAAAAAAAGAAGTCTTTTTATTTTGTTTTTTTCTAGTAATAGGGACATAATCACTATATTTTGTTTCCATTTTTTGCCACCATTCTAATTTGTTAGGTTGCTCAACTGTCAAGGTAAGCAATTTACGTAATGACTTTTTAAAACAAAAATCACAGTTTCCCTCATAACCTTTTAATTGTAAATCAAAACTGTTGTTTATCCAAAACTTATTTATATCTGATTTTGTAGTTCCTAAAGATACTAAAGGATAAATAAACCCTTTTTTTGAGTGATCTGGTTTTATTCTATCTATTTCATCACTTCTTATTCCAATAGCTGTTTTATACTTACTGAACCCAATTTTTTTAGCGTAACTTTTAATTGCATAACTTTTTAACTCCCTTGTACATATCGACATTCTTACATTTGGCAATCCATGTTTAGCAATCATTTGCTCAAATGGTTCTCCTTTTCTACTTGCTGTTTCAAATTTTACTACTTTTGCTTTTACACCGTTTCCGTGTTTAGAATCTGTAATAGCTTCAATCCATACAGTATTAAAATTCCATTGTTTGTCGCATTCATTTACAAACTGCAATGTTTCTTCAAACTCTTTTAGATATTTTTCTCCAATACAAACGATTCCAATACAAACTTTTGGAATCTTTGGTTCTTCCATTTATACAAACTCCCACATTACGCTTAATTCACTTGCACTCCAATATTCAGAAACACCATTTGCAAAACGACGATGAACAATAAACGGAAGCTTACGTTCATAGATCTCTTTCATCGCAACCTGTTCGAGAAACAATGGATCAGATTGAATCATTCCTTTTGTTTCTGTAAGAGGGTTTGCACCATCGGCAAGTTGCTGTTTACGAATTCCAAGCAAAGCTGTTTGTTCGTATTTTGTGTAATAAGGAAGAGTTGTACGTCCAGAAGTTTCGATTGATTCACGAGAAATAGATTGAACTTCAGCATGAAGAATACGAGAAT
>CAIWVT010000001.1 GCA_903916135.1 uncultured bacterium | reverse complement strand
CAGGTATCTTCAAGAAGCCAATCCCGTAATTTAGATATGAGACAGGGAAAAATCTGTACCACAACAGCTACTCTATCCAGATAATACCAATTTGATTTGGATTAAAATAGAGCAAGTAAGGGTGTTATTTCGTACCTTATAAAAATAGTTTGAACATCAGTTTTGCGAAAAAAACCTATAAAGAGATGCCCAAAGAACATTCATGATTTATCAGTGAATCAATCGGAACATTTTGCTCCAACGTAAGCGGCTGAATAGCCCTTTTTGTTCTTTGATGTTTGGATTTTGCTGCGCGATGGATAGCCACACAAATTTGGCTTTGCCCACGATATGGTCAATGGGAACAAATCCCCAGAAACGAGAGTCGGCAGAGTTGTGGCGGTTGTCGCCCATCATCCAATAATATCCTAACTTGAAGGTATAAGAAGTAGCAACGGTGCCGTTGATATAGATTTTGCCATCTTTTATTTTCACATCATTGCCTTCATAAATCTCGATGCAACGTTGATAGATGCTGATGTTTTTCATGTTGATAGGTATGGTAACTCCTGCTTTCGGCAAATAGATAGGACCATAGTTGTCTTCATTCCAACGATAGTTGGAATCATTAGGAAAGGTGTAGTTAGCCCATTCGCCTTTGGGATAGATTACTTTTTTGACCATAGAAACGTTGGTCAATTTTTTCATGCCCTCGGCGGTTTCGTTGGTGAGCGTGATGACATATTTGTCGTAATCAATCTGTGCAACGTTTTCGGTGATGTCGAATTTGTCAAGGAACTGAGCTGTGATAGCCGCGGAATCTTTTGTCTGAACAATATATTTGTATTCTTTGTCGCCAATATCGGGCAATGGTTTGCCGTTGATATACACAATTTGGTCTTTTATCTGTAAGGAATCGCCCGGGATGCCGATGCAACGTTTGATGTAGTTTTCGCGTTTGTCCACCGGACGGGCTACGATGTCGCCGAATTGGCGTTGGTTGTGCCAAGCTTCGTAATGCCCCACTTCGCGCACTATGGCATAATAGCTGCGGTTTTGCATGTTCAAGGCAACGGTATCTCCATCAGGATAATTAAAAACAACGACATCATTGTTTTTGATGGTGGTGAATCCCGGGAAACGGTAATAGTTGAGTTTTATCCATTCGAGATACGACTTGGTGGTTGCGGTCATCGGCAGGGTGTGATGCGCGAAAGGAAACGACAGCGGCGTCATCGGGATGCGCGGACCGAAGGAGATTTTATCCACAAAGAGATAATCGCCCACCAACAAAGTTTTCTCCATCGAAGAAGTAGGAATGGTATAAGCTTCTATAAAAAAGGTACGAATCAGCGTGGCAGCAATCACGGCAAAGATGATAGCATCAGCCCATTCTCGCCAAGCAGATTTCGGCACGGGTTTGCGTTTGGCAGGGTCGGTATAAGGTTCTTTATCAAAAAAAGCAAGATAGGGAAGATAGGCAAATGGCGCAATGGCAGCAAGGGCTTGCGCGCCCAATCCGTTTTTGTTGAAACATTTCGCCAGTTCGACCACCATCAACAATAGGGTGAACACATTGATGAATGGCATCAGGATGAAGATGAACCACCACATGGGTTTTTTGATAATCTTCAACCATATATAAAAATTGTAGAACGGCACAAGTACCATCCAACCTTTGTAGCCCGCTTTGGCGAACAGCTTCCACAAACCAACAAGGGTGGAAATAAGAAAGAGAATGCTGAGAATTGAATAGACGCTCATAATAGTGTTTTTATGTTCATAGATTTGTAATAAAAGGCAAAATTCAGCAAAAAAAACGAGATATACTATCTTTTAGTATAATTTCTTATATTGCAGAAATATTTTGGTGATGATAAATTTGTCGTATAGTCAGGTTTTTAGCGGCTTTGGCAGTGCTTGAGGGTCTCGAAAAATAGTTTTATTAACAACGCCTCTGTGAATAAAAAAAAATAAAAACTCTGCATGTTGGAAATTTTTTCTAATTTTGTACGCAGATAAAAAACAAAAATCATTATGAATAAAAAACTATTTACTTCACGCTTCTGGTTTGTATTAACCGTAATCTTTGCCGGTGCATCAATGCGCTTGATGCCTCACTGGCCAAATTTCACCCCGATAGCCGCCATGGCTTTGTTTGGAGGTGCTTATTTAAATCGAAAATATTTGGCATTTTTGGTGCCTGTGGCAGCCATGTTGTTGAGCGATTGGGTGCTCGGATTTCATGCTACGATGCCTGCAGTATATATTAGTTTTGTGGCAACAGTGGGCATTGGCTTGTTGTTGGCTCGCAAACCAAGTGTGTTGGGTGTGTTGGGTGCTTCCTTGGGCGCGTCCATCCTTTTCTTTGTGGTAACCAATTTTGCTGCATGGTTGGGCAGCCCTCAGTATCCACAAACATTAGGCGGACTGATGGAATCTTACGCCGCAGGCTTGGTGTTTTTCAACTCAGGCGCCAACGGCATTTCGTTTTTCATGAACTCTTTGGTGGGCGATTTGGTTTTCAACACGGTGTTCTTCGGAGCTTTCTATTTGGCACAATTGCGTTTCCCGGTGTTGGCACGCAACCAAGCTTAAATTTTGATTTTCTTATTTTCATAGATTTACATAAAAACAATATTTTAAAAAGGCGATTTTGAAATTATTATACCTACAAAGTGGAAAAAATAGGTTTCATAGAAATAATCATTATCGGTTCAAAGGGCAATATTGAGTTATCGCCTGACAATTATGATATTCGGGAAGTAATCTCCATGCTTGAAAACGCTGAAAACCTTTTGTATTCAGGCGATAAACGAGATAGGGCAACTATAAGTTACAAACTCGAAGAAGGATCTGTAAAACATATTTTCAAAACATCAATTCAATTTATAATTGGGTTTAATGCAATTATTGGACAAGTGAATCATGTTCAAAATATAGACTTTTTGAATATTGATACTGCAAAAGCATTCGAGAATATTCAAGATATTGCCATAAAGCGTGATTATGCATTCAGCATAAAAACATCCATTGAAAACACGAATGAAGTGAGGGTTGATAATACAACACATTTTTATCGCACAGAAGCTGTTTGGGTGGATGCAGAATTCTATTTTTATGGAAAGGTTACCAATGCTGGAGGAAAGGGCACAGCAAATATTCATATTGTTACTGAAGAATTAGGAACTGTGATTATACAGACCCCAATTAGTTTTTTAGAGCATTATGATGAAAATATGTTGTACAAAACTTTTGGTATTCGGGCAATTGGTAAGCAACATTCTGAGACAGGAGAAGTGGATACGTCAACCTTGAAATTTGTTGAGTTGGTTGACTACCAACCTAAATATGACGAGCAATATTTAAAAGCATTAAGAGATAAAGCTAAAAAATCGTGGCTTGGAAACATAAATCCTGATAATTGGTTGAAAGAAATTAGAGGGGCTTATGAGGCATAGTGCTGTTTTGTTGGACACGAGCTTCTTCCTTCGTTTTTTAAATGATAACGATCCTTTGTTTGCAAACGCCGACGAATATTTTCGATATTTTCTGCAACATGAAATTATCATGATGATTTCCACAATTAGCATCGCTGAATATTGTGTTGGTGGAGATGTTCAGGAATTGCCGTTACGGAATTTGCAAATAGTTCCATTTAATCTCGACCATGCAAAAAGAACTGGAACGTTTGCCAAAATTATTTTTCATAACAAAGGAAAATTGAAATTAAACGAAAGAAATATTATCCCTAACGACACAAAACTTTTTGCTCAGGCAGATTGCGAAACACCTATTGAGTTTTATCTATCTTCAGATAAAGAAAGTCTTAAAATCTATAATCTACTTCAACAAGAAGCAGCACCAAAGTTTCAGTTCATTGATTTAAATATACCTTACAATGAAACATTTGGGTTACTCGATTTGTAATTAATTAGTGCACAAAGCTTTTTGTATGTTGTATAAGGACAGACAACAAGCCGAGCTAAATGTTCGGCTTTTTTTGTTGGAGGAATAATCACCACATAGATACATAGAAAGATTAGGTATTAGACTTTTAGACTATTAGGCAATTAGGTAAAGCCCTGTGTGTATCTCTTTATGGCTCGGTCCTGTCCCGTACCGCACCTGTCCCGTACCCGAAGGTCGGGAGGTCGGGAGAATCTCTGTGTAACAGCCAAAAACCACTGAGACTCCCGACTTCCAGTACGGGACAGGACGGAGACCACTAAGAAACACTAAGAAAAAAACAATAGAGCAATCTAACAATAGAGCAATACAGCAATAAAACAATTCCGTAATTTAAAAACAAAAAAAAAATTTTTTTTATATAT